>NZ_JBFTHS010000035.1:0-50589 GCF_056394365.1 Lysinibacillus sp. 10T31 | reverse complement strand
AAATGTTTTATCTGTGCGAAAGCGAAGCGACAGCAACAAATGTTTTATCTGTGCGAAAGCGAAGCGACAGCAACAAATGTTTTATCTGTGCGAAAGCGAAGCGWCAGCRRCAAATGTTTTATCTGTGCGAAAGCGAAGCGACAGCAACAAATGTTTTATCTGTGCGAAAGCGAAGCGACAGCAACAAATGTTTTCTGTAGCGAAAGCGAAGCGACAGCGGCAAATGTTTTATCTGTGCGAAAGCGAAGCGACAGCAACAAATGTTTTATCTGTGCGAAAGCGAAGCGACAGCAACAAATGTTTTATCTGCGCGAAAGCGAAGCGACAGCAACAAATGTTTTCTGTAGCGAAAGCAAAGCGACAGCTACAAAACGCCCAGTCGGAATGGAAATCAACCACACGTTATGGTGATGAACTATACAAATGACATTAGAATTTCTATGCTTAAAGTTATTGCTAGTTATACAGGCTGTCATACGCAATAGAGGTTACACATATTTTCAAATTATAGCTAATGGGGGAAAAAAGTTATGTTTTCATTTGAACATCGTCCTAAAATTATGCATTTTTTAGAGCAATATAGCTTTGACGTTTTAGTCATTGGTGGCGGCATTACTGGTGCTGGTATTGCGCTTGATGCAGCATCTAGAGGGTTATCGGTTGCTTTGATTGAGAAGCAGGATTTTTCTGCTGGCACATCAAGCCGTTCAACAAAGCTTATTCATGGTGGACTTCGTTATTTAAAGCAACTTGAAGTAGGTGTAGTAGCTGAGGTTGGGCGTGAGCGTGAAATTGTATATGACAATGCTGTTCACGTGACAACACCTGAAAAGATGCTCCTACCATTATATAAGAAGGGCTCACTTGGACCATTTACAACATCAATGGCACTGAAGGTATATGATCGATTAGCAGGTGTTAAAAAGCATGAACGTAGAACAATGTTAAACGCTCAGGAAACGGCAGCGCTAGAACCTTTACTCAATCGAGATGAGCTTATTGGTGGTGGTTATTACGTTGAATATCGTACGGATGATGCCCGTCTGACAATTGAAGTGCTGAAAAAAGCTGTGGAACATGGGGCGCTTTGTCTAAATTATGCGGAGATGACAGAATTTTTATATGAGAAGAAAAAGCTTGTTGGGGTACAAGTGAAGGATCATGTTACAGGGAAAATGATCGAAGTGCATGCTGCGCAAATCGTCAATGCTACTGGGCCTTGGGTAGATGAGGTCCGCCAAAAGGATAAAGTAGTAGACAAAAAACAATTGCGTCTCACAAAAGGGGTTCATATTGTTCTTGATCAAAAGGATTTTCCATTACGACAAGCAGTGTACTTTGATATATTGGATGGGCGTATGGCCTTTGCTATTCCACGTGATGGTAAAGCCTATGTAGGGACAACAGATACAGTTTACGAGGGAGACCCTGTACATCCTGTCGCTACCCAAGAGGATGTTGATTATTTAATTGCTGCTGCAAAAACTGTCTTTCCAACTGCAAATATTTCAAGAGATACGATTGAATCGTCGTGGGCAGGTGTGCGTCCACTTATTTTTGAAAAAGGGAAAGATCCATCCGAAATTTCACGCAAAGATGAGATATGGACGGCTCCGAGTGGACTAATGACGATTGCGGGTGGCAAACTAACGGGCTACCGTCAAATGGCAGAAACAATCGTTGATAAAATTGTGAAAACCCATAAATATAAGCACGCAAGTTCATGTGTAACACGTGAGTTATCACTTTCTGGTGCAAAAGGCATTAATGCTATCAATTTCACTGATTATAGTACGTATAAAGCTAAAGAGGGCGTTCAGTATGGTCTAAATTATGATGAAGCAAAACAGCTTGTACAAAAATATGGCACGAATGTTGATGCATTATATAATCAGGTGAAATATTTGCATGAATATGGAAGTACGATGCCCCTGGCCCTACATGCAATGCTACTTTATGGCATAGAAGCGGAAATGGTGTACACACCAAGTGATTTCTTTATCCGTCGAACAGGCTTATTATACTTTGATATTGATGCGGTAAAACGATATAAACAGCAGGTCATTCAAGTTATGCAACAACATTTTAACTATACAGATTCACAAAGAAATACTTATGTCGCTCAACTTGAGCAAGCAATTTTAGATGCAACAAATTTTGCGGAGGAAGGAGTGTAGGCAATGCGTTATATTGAAATGTCAGATGGCCATTTTCTGTTTACTCGAACATTAAAGCCAACGAAGCCATGTATTGGTCATATTCATATTCTGCATGGTATGGCGGAGCATAGTGGACGTTATGTTAAATTTGCCAATAGCCTAAATGAAGCTGGTTATGCAGTGACAATGCATGATCATCGTGGGCATGGAGAAACAGCAGCCTATAATGGCACACTAGGTTTTTTTGCTGAAGATAATGGGTTTGATCGCGTCGTAAAGGATGCACATGAAGTAGTAACATTATTGCATGAACAATTTACAGATGTACCTTTGATTTTATTTGGTCATAGTATGGGATCGTTCATTACTAGAAGATATATTCAATTGTACAGCGATCAAGTGGATAATGTGATTCTTTGTGGAACAGGAAACGTTACAGCATTGCATACGATGGGGAATTTAGTAGCAAAAGTATTGGCCAAACAGCTTGGTAAAGAGACGGAGAGTAAGTTGTTAAATAAGCTGAGCTTTGGAAGCTTTAATAAACAGTTCCCAAATTCGAAGACTTCTTATGATTGGTTATGTTCAGCAGAGGACGAAGTACAAAAATATATAGATGATCCGTATTGCGGCTTTATTCCAACAAATCAATTTTTTGTGGATTTAACAACAGGTTTTATGTCGTTAAATCGTAAAAAAGAGATAGCAAAAACAAAAAAAGACTTACCTATATTATTGATAAGTGGTAGTAAGGATCCAGTCGGAGAACAAGGCCAAGGTGTATACGCTGTAGCAGAACAATTGGCAGAAGCGGGCATACAGGATGTGACGGTTTACTTATTTGAGGATAAGCGCCATGAAATCCTAAACGAGGACAATCAAGAGGCAGTCTATCAAGTTTTATTACGGTGGTTAGAAAAATATGATACAAGATAAATTACAGCAGGCAGAGGTCGTAGCAATCGTAGGACCTACTGCTTCTGGGAAAACGGCACTAAGCATTGAGTTAGCAAAAAAATATAATGGCGAAATCATCAACGGTGACTCCATGCAAATCTATCAAAGCTTAGATATTGGTACAGCGAAAATTACTGAGGAAGAGATGGAGGGTGTACCCCATCATTTACTCAGCTTCAAAGAGCCGACAGAGTCTTTTTCAGTAGCAGACTATCAAAAATTAGTACGAGCTAAAATTGCAGAAATTCAGGCGCGCGGTAAGCTACCGATTATTGTAGGGGGCTCAGGTTTATATGTGCAGGCAGTACTCTATGATTTTCAATTTACAGAGGAGCAGGTAGATGAGGCGGCACGAAAAGCCTATTATGCAGAACTAGAGAAATTGGGTCCAGAGGCAATGCACGCTAAGCTAAAAAAACTTGATCCACAAACAGCTGAGACAATTCATCCAAATAATACTCGCCGTGTTATACGAGCGTTAGAGATGATTGAACTTAGTGGCGTTTCAAAGGCATCCGAAGCTCAAAATCGTGGAGAAGTTCCACTTTATAATCATGTGATTATAGGGCTTGGGCAAAATATGTCACGTGAAGTGCTCTATGATCGTATTAACCTTCGTGTCGATATAATGATGGAAAAAGGGCTTTTAGAAGAAGTAAAAGGTTTATGGCAGCAAAATTTACGAGGTGTGCAGTCAATCCAAGCAATCGGCTACAAGGAATTATATGATTACCTAGATGGAAAATGTTCTTTAGAAGAAGCCATTGATAGTTTAAAGCAAAATTCTCGCCGCTATGCGAAAAGACAACTAACATACTTCCGAAACAAAATGGATGTATATTTTGTTAATAATGACGAAATACTTTAATTAATTTCTAAAAATTACTAATTGCCAAATTGGTAGAACATGCTACTATAGGAATGAAGAGGTAGAAAGAGAGTATAAGGAGGCATTTTGATGAAATCAATTAACTTGCAAGATACATTCTTAAACCATCTACGTAAAAACAATGTTTTTGTAACTGTGTTTTTATTAAATGGATTTCAGTTAAAAGGAACTGTGAAATCTTATGATAATTTTACAGTACTATTACTAGATGCTGAAAGCAAGCAACACCTTATTTACAAACATGCTATTTCTACATTTGTTCCAGCAAAGCAAGTAGATTTTTTAGAGACAGAAGAATAGAAACATTATAGTAAAACAGTTAGTGTTCATGACACTAGCTGTTTTTTTGCCTACAGGCTATAATGTAAGAGGAAATCGACATATTGGAGGACTACACAGATGAAAACTATGGATACAACAGAAATATTAGAACTATTAGATGCGAACGAAGACCTATATATTATTGATGTTCGTGAAGATGATGAGGTAGCACAAGGCATGATCCCTGGTGCTCAACACATTGCTCTTGGGACAATCCCTGAGCGCTTAGGTGAATTAGATGCTTCTAAGCCATACATTATCGTTTGCAAGGCTGGCGGTCGTTCAGCAAATGCTTGTGCATACCTAGAAGCTCAAGGCTTTGACGTAACAAACCTTGAAGGCGGCATGCTTGCTTATGATGGAGAGTTAGAATTTAAATAATGTTCGATTGAAACCCTCGTTTATACGAGGGTTTTTCTTATACAATCGGGTGGTGAAAGATTAAAGTGGTTCGCTATTATTTGGTAAAAATGTGTTATGATAGCAACGTGCAAGGAGGGATTAGTATGTATCAGACAATAGCACCCCCAACAATGTCTTTACAGTAGAATCTGCTGTTTAGGCATTCAATAAAAGCTTGCTAATTCTCGATAGATTCTACTGTATATCGAAGACTATATACATGTAGAAAGTAGGAATTAGAAATGAGCGGAAAACTATCTTTTATATTATCGATGATTATTTTTAGAGCTGTAGGTGTTTTTGCAAAATACATTAAGTTGCCTTCAAGTGAAATTGCCTTTTGGATGAGTCTCATTGGCTCTTGTTTTTTACTTTTGATTTTCCTATCTAAAAAAGAAAGGTTTTCGAAAACAACTATTTTGCAAAATAAATGGCCATTGGTACTTTCGAGCTTTGCCTTATGCGGCAATTGGATTTTCCTTTTCCAAGCGTACAAGGAAACAACTATCGCAAATGCAGCTCTAAGCTACTATTTCGCGCCAGTACTAGTGATTTGTTTGTCACCTATAGTGTTAAAAGAGAAAATATTATTAAGAAAAATTTTTTATGTTTGTGTTGCTCTTGTAGGTCTGTATTTTATCGTTCAAAGTCAAACTACCGAAACGAGCGAACATTATATCGGTATTGTATATGGGCTTGTTGCAGCTTATTTCTATACAATAGTCACATTCACCAATAAATATATCCGTGGATTAAAAGAACCTGATAATGCGATTATTCAGCTTGCTTTAGCAGCGTTATTCCTTGCGCTTTATCTTTTGGGGACCAATGGGTTTCAAGTCATGCAAATCGATATAAAATCATTTAGTTTACTTATTGCATTGGGCATTGTCCATGCTGGAATCGGCTTCCTTCTGTTCTTTTTCGGAATGCGTCATCTAAAAGGGCAAAGTATAGCTATTTTAAGCTATATTGATCCACTCACATCATTAGTGATTTCGACGATGATTATAGGAGAGAAAATGGCGACCCTACAAATAATAGGAGCTATTCTATTACTCGGCGCAACATTTCTGAGTGAAATAGATAAAACAAAGCGAATTTCACAGTAGTAAACGAACAAGAAACCCCTTGCAGACATCCAAATTTAGAAGTATTTTTGTGGCATGTTGGAACACTTCTTTAATTGTATGTGATGTTTTCTAAAAAATTAAAACATTGACACAAAAACCACTTTGCCGTAGATTTAAAGTAATTACATAAAAGCATTAGGTGCCCATTGCGGGAGAATAGGGAATAAAGTGAAAAGCTTTAGCGGTCCCACCACTGTAAAAGGGAGTTTCATAGAGAATGCCACTAGCATCGTGCTGGGAAGGTTCTATGAAATGTTGAAATTGAGCCAGGAGACCTGCCTATCTGCTTCGGTTATATAGACGATGGAAAAGTCTGTAGTTTATTTGTTATGGAATAAACTACAGGCTTTTTATTTTTTTCTCTAAATCATTCTTCGAGTAACAAGGGCAAAAAAGAAAGGGGAAATTTTCATGCAATTATTACAACAGACGATTCAAAACATTCAAAGTGCTGACAACAAAATGATGGAGAAGGCAAGGGAACGCATAGATGCACTTTGCAAGCCTCCTGGAAGCTTGGGGAAACTGGAGACCCTTGCTGTGCAACTATCCGGAATTACAGGAGACCTATTTCCTGCGATTGATAATAAGGCGATAATTGTCTGTGCAGCAGATCATGGTGTTTGTGATGAAGGGGTAACACCTAATCCACAAAATGTGACGGTCTTTCAAACATTAAATTTTCCTAGAGGAGGGACTGGTGTCTGTGCTATTGCAAAAATCACAGATGCAAAAATTGTCACAGTAGATGTTGGCGTAAAAGAGGATATTCCGCATGATGCTGGAGTCATCATTAAAAAGATTAAATATGGTACGGACAATATGGCAAAAGGACCTGCTATGACAAGGGAAGAAGCCATTCAATCCATTGAAGTGGGAATTGAAGTAGCTACGGAAGAAGTTAAAAAAGGGATAAATGTACTCGGGACAGGTGAAATGGGTATCGGTAATACAACACCTAGTGCTGCTATATTATCGGTTCTTCACGAGTGTCATCCGAATGAAGTGACAGGCTTCGGTGCAGGAGTTGGACCAGGAGGGATTGCACATAAAGTAGAGGTTATTTACAATGCTATTGCATTAAATAAACCAAATCGTCATGATGCTATTGATATTCTTGCAAAAGTTGGAGGGCTAGAAATAGGCGCTATGGCAGGAGTAATACTTGCTGCCGCCGCACATCGAAAACCAGTTGTTATTGATGGCTTTATTTCTACTATTGCAGCTCTTATTGCATACGAACTTGAGCCAAACGTCAAAGACTATATTATTCCTTCTCATGCCTCTGAAGAACCAGGTGCAAAAATTGCCGCTGAAATGCTCGGAATTGAACCGATGCTACAAATGAATATGCGATTGGGTGAAGGCTCTGGTGCAGCTTTAGCATTTCCTATTTTGGACGCAGCATGCTCTATGATGAAAAACATGACTACATTAGAGGAAGCTATGCAGCTATTAAAATAAAGTGAAATGTCAATGGCCCTCGCTGATTATTTATAGGTAGCTAGACTCCCTCCTGCATTCTGGGAGTCTTAAGCTTGCCTTACATAGTTCGAAAGCAAATCTTTACAGAAGTCCTTTTTTAATCGCTGTAACAACAGCTCCCACACGAGATTCTACTCCAAACTTCTGAATAATGGAGGATATGTGATGCTCTACAGTTCTTTTTCCAATGCCTAATTCTTCACTAATCTCACTATTTGTTTTATCCTCTGCGACACGTTGCAATACTTCATACTCTTTTGGTGTAAGTCTAACCATATACAAACACTCCCATTTTTAATTTATATAACCATACATTAGCATAGATATATTTATTAACCTATATTTTGTACATGGTTTAATCATTTTACATTTAAAAAAATTACAAAATTGTGAAAATTGAATTTATATGTCGTGAAATACGGATTTTTTTTTTTTTTTTTATGCTAGATTGTAAACTACAAAGCAGAATGGCTGCGAGATATTTAATATTTATAAAAATATGTCAGGTCTATTGTTTTGTATAAAGTATAGAGGAGGTGTTCCTATGAAGTCAGATGAAAACAAGAAAAATTGGGAATCAACGCATTCAGCAGCTGGAAAACAGACGATAAGACCGCTAGTTAAATCTGTTGGCTGCGCTGCTTGCTGGGCTGCACATTCTATACCTCTTACTAGGGTTTGTATGCCACCTGTCACACCAATTAATGCAGCGTTATAGAAAAAATGAGAGGAGGCTTAAAAAATTTAGTCTCCTTTTATCATACGTATATCGAAAGGTGGTTGTACTATTGGAAACCGATTATCAACCAGAATTTTATATTCATTTGCAGCCAAATGGGGCATTGTTAGTTGAAAAAAGAAGCATGTACTATTTTCGCCTTAGTGGAGAGGCCGTCGAAATAGCATTATTATTAGCAAAAAATCAATCACTACAAATAACTGCCTCTATACTAAGTATAGTAAAGAAGCGAAAGATTACCGAAGAAGAATTGATTGTGATGTTAGAAGCACATCCAATAACGAATACTTGGAAATATGATGTTCCACCTTTAATGGTAACAGGGTCGATAGAGGCATATATTCCGATAAGCTGTATTTTACAGTTAACTAATGGCTGTAATTTATTTTGTTCTTTTTGCTATTCATCATCTGGAACACGTCATAAAATGGAACTGAATGCTAGTGATTGGACTACAATCATGCATAAATTAGCTACTCGTGGTATTACAGATATTACTTTAACGGGAGGAGAAGCTAAATTACTTAAAAATTTTAAACATGTTATCACGACTGCTAGCTCTCTTTTTAGAAATGTCAATTTATTTACTAACGGTTTAAATTGGAGAAAAAGTGATTATGATCTTGTAGCGAGCTTAGGAAATGTATATGTACAGGTGAGCATTGATGGAACTCCAGATATACACGATCGTTTACGTGGAAAAGAGGGGGCTTTTATGGAATCAATGAATACTATAAAAAAACTTTCTAGCTTGAATGTTCCTACACTCATTGCCATGACCGTTAATCCTAAAAACTATATGTCTATTGAGCAGGTTATAGAGGAGAGTGTGGCAGCAGGTGCAGCGGCATTTAGAGCAGGCATCACCTTACCTGTTGGTAGAGCAGAAGGCATCTCCTTTGGATTAACTGATGAAGCTTATACATATGTACAGAATGTACTGAAAAAGGCACATCAAAAATATGGAGCTAGAATTTATATTCCTATGTGGGATGGTGATGGCAGTGGAGGATGCACAGAATTTAGTACACCTGGATACCTTCAATGGTATATAAGAGCAGATGGCTTGGTTACACCGTGTCAAGTAGAAAGCGTCTCTTTAGGTCATATACAAGAAAATACATTAGAGGAAATAGGAAATCCGGCTAATATATTATCCTTATGTGACAAAGCTACAACATGCCGTTGTATCTCAAAAGTAGTTTTTTCAGAAGAAATAGACCAACCGTATACTTACGTTTAATAAAAGGAGATCGTTAATATGATTGAAGGACTTATTCTTATTGCTGGTATAGTATCTCTTGGTTTATTTTGGAGATTTAGACCGCCCAGCTATGAATCTTCTTTATTGCCTAAAGACGAAGCTATAGCTATTGCTACAAAGTATATTGACCATATAATTGGTGTTGATGTTACAGGCTGGAAAACATTTTCGAATTACTGGTATGACTATGAAGTAGTGAATCGAATGCATCAGTTGGATTTATTAGAGAAATGGCGATATCTTTTATTTGATTGGGGGATAATAGAAGCCTGGAGAATACGTTTTATTTACGAAAATAATTCAATTGTCGTTAATATTAATGCAAACAGGGAAATAACTTTTTTAAATACAAATATTCGAGATCATTCACTCTATAGAGAACTGTCACATATGTTATCGACGCCAATGGAAATAATAAACATATTAAATAGCGCAGAAAAGGGTGAAATTTGGTCTTCAGTTGAAGCGACAGGAGAAGGGGAGAGAACAGAGGATTTCTCGAAAATTAGAAATTATTGGTATGTAATTGAACATAATAAAGTACGCATGAAATTTAATGTGATTGTGGAAGATAACCGTATTACTCAAATCTATAATGATATAGATATAAATACAGATAATATCCAATCCATTGTAAGAAAAGAATATCAGGAAAGTGCACTAAATTTAACGAGCTTTATTGCTTCGTTGGCGGCAACCATTATTGCCATTATTGCTCTTATTTATACTACTCAAGTGACTGGATTATTCAATAGCCTACTACTAGTTGGAATCATGAGTCTAGCTATTGTATTAACAGCAGTAGATGATATCAAATTAAGTGTGGTCAACGCGTTCGATTCGAGATTAACATTAAAATCTATTTATATTGTTAGTATGTTATCTGCATTAATGGGGATCATCGCATATGGCTTTCTCACCTTTATTGTGTCATTTGCAGGCTTCAATTTACTGAGAATAAATGGCTATCAGTTTTTCGATAATCCATTACATCAATTATTTGCTGGGATAGGCATTGGTTTATTTGTTTATCGATTTCGACAGCTGTATTTTATGTATTCCAGCAAAAGGGGCTTTTACGTGTTTCACCTGAGCTGTCTTCACGCTCAACATATCTTTCTGGCTTTAAATATCGACAAGCTGTAAGTATAAGTACCCAAAGTTCGCTACTTGAAGAGCTTATTTATCGTTTACTGGGTATTTCTCTATTTGTTTGGCTATTTCATAATGAATTTTTAGCTGTAGCTATAACATCTGTACTATGGGCCTTTTTACATCAAGGTCGTGGCTTTTCACCACCCGTTTTTCGTTGGCTGCAATTAGTAGTAATAGGCGTTGGTTTCGGTTATGTATTTATTCACTATGGATTTTTAGCAGCCTTTATAGCACATTTTATTCATAATTTTATGTTAATTTCTCTTCCTCTTTTCGATTACAAGCTCAGTAAACGAAAGCAGCGTGTATATTCTTCTACTAACTCTCCAATTAGGCAGGGGACAGGAGATTAAGTGGTAATATAGGAGTGATTAGATGTTGAATATCAAACAATTAACGAAGATGTATCAACAGGATAATGGCATTTTTGATATTAATGTGCAAATTCCCTCTGGAGAAATAATGGGGGTACTCGGGGCTAATGGCGCAGGTAAAACGACATTGCTTCGGTGTATTGCAGGCTTGCTGCAGCCACAGTCAGGTGTTATTACTATTGATGATGAGCTTCCAGGTTCAGAAAAGGCAAAATTTCTGACAGCCTATGTACCTGATCAGGCTCATCTTTTTCCGACTCTTACAGTTGCCGAGCACCTGCAATTCAAGGCAAAAGCATTCGGAATACCGCGCAAGCTCTTAGAAGAAACCGTTTATAAGGCTCTAGAGGCTGTACAAATGACGGAATTATCTCATCGAACTAGTGGGAATTTATCAAAAGGACAAAAACAAAGAGTCGTGCTGGCTTCAGCGTATATTCAAAAGGCAGAGCTTTATATATTTGATGAGCCTACAAATGGACTGGATATTCCTTCAAGACAATGGCTGGGAAATTGGCTTCTATCTGAAAAAAATAAAGATAAAACAATTGTCGTTTCCTCTCATAGTCTTGATTTTATTCAAGAAATTGCAGATAATTGTTTGCTTTTGGAAAAGGGGCATGTTAAAGGAATGAAGCAAGTTCCAAAGGAAAAAGCGGAAATGGATGCATGGAGTAACCAAATTATAAAAGAGCTGGGGGGAACGGTAGGAATCTATGACTGAGATTATAGAACTGAAATTAAAACAATATGTTCGGGAAATTCAAAATTATTTCCTGAGAACAAGTAGTTTTTTTCTGGCCAGTATTATTTTTTTTATAGGTCTATGTTCAATCCACCTGTATTTATTAACAACTAATAGTGAGAATAATAATTTCATTCATGGATGGCTTATAATAGGATTTTTTTTAGCTAGTGCATTTTTTGGACTTATCTCCAATAGATTACCCTCTAAATTACATGATTTTACTTGGATATATTCAGTGCCAAAACCAATGTTTTTACTGTTTATAGCTCTATTCATAGCTCAAATTTTACCGCGTTTAACGATTTGGCTAGCTTCTGCATTGCTAGTAGATTGCATATTGCTATTTGCGAGCACTTCTATAGAGCCTGGTGCTTTTTCGTATGCCGTTATAAGCTTCTCCATCATTCTCATTTATGAGCTACTTGCATTTACTTGCTCAACAGTGAGGGGGAGCTTTTTATCATTACTTGTTTTTTATGTACTATTAGGTTTATTAATAAGCGGTTATACAGTACTTTCATTCTTTATCTATAATGGAAGTATTAATCTCTCTTCTTTTAGTATTATAGCTGAGCTAGGTGATCTATTAAATGGAACACTCACTACAAATTCTCTTATCATTCTCTCGTGTATAATAATCATTTGTCTTTTTATCATTTTCTTTTTTACTCGAACAACAAAATTTAAAGAAAAATTATTATTTGAAGCAGACTTTTGGTCACAACATGAGGATTTTAATTCCTTCGTCGCCTCTTTTAGGGGTCACTCAAATTATTCGAGCTGGTGGGGAGGAAAGTTTTTAGATGGAAAGCTATCATTTATATGGTTTGAATTATTGCTATTACGAAAAAATTATAAGAGTTTAATTGTTCAGCTTGTCATAACAAGTATAATGAGTTATTTGATTTTAAACTATTCTATTCACTTTTACTATATTCTATTTGGTTTTTTTATAATGTCTACAATACTTAGTGGCTATATGACCAGTGTAGTGCGGCATTATCATGCAAATACAATTAAGACTACGCCAGGAAGTATGTTAAGTAAAGTTATCACGATAGAGTTAACCTCTATGCTGCCTACTCTATGTACGGTAATAGTATTAAGCCTTGTGCCATTGATACAGACAATATCTATGTGGACAAATATTTTAATGATTAATTTGTTATTTGTTCTCGTTCTTATTTTGCGGATATTTGTCTTTTTTAACATGATAGTAGTTGATGATGTGACTGGACCGTCATATTTTAAAAAAATCATCAGTTTAACCATTTTATGCAGTATGATATTGCTCTTGATTTATAACATACAAAGTCACTTCATAGCAATTGTAATTTTTCTTATGATTGCTTTATTTATGGGAGGTATAGCTATTGTAAATAAGCGTTATAATCAAAAATTTAAAGGGGCGAGGAAAGATGAAGGAATTAATTTTGGATAAATTAGTCGACTATCAACCTCTTTTGGACAAAGATTTAGATTTAATCTATTTTTGGTCCATTAGCTGTGAGTATTGCCATATATTATTGCAAAAGTTAAATGCTATTCGAAACTATTGCTCTATCACGACCGTACATGTTCCATTATGTGAAGAGGATCTTGTGAAGGAAAGAATTGAGGCATCTGTAGATAGTAAGGATATTACATTGTCAGTATGTTATGATAATGAGCATCAGCTTTTGGCAATGACTAAATCGGGATTTGTTCCGACTCTTTTAGTGCTTGGAAAAGATGAATTAACTACAATCATTCATTTACAGGGAATTGAAGATAAAATACTGCAATATGCGCTTTAAAATAAGAAAACGCAAGAATGTAAATGAACCACATTCTTGCGTTTCGTTTTATTTGAAAAACGTTAATCTGTTAACTCTCGTCCAATTAATTTTGCCAGTGCTTCTTGTGCAGCTGACTTTTCAATGATGTTAGTAGTGGTAGATTCATGGTCAACAAGTATAGATAATGCTGATTCATCGACCTCTTTAGGATCAATCATTGTTAACGCCCAGCTTGCCCAAAGAAGAGCATTTCGATTCGTGTTGTTTGAAATGAATTCTCTTAAATAAACAATGCTAGCTCGCCCTATTCGTATTAAACTTAAGGCAACGGCCATTCTAGTTTGTTCATTGGAATCTTCCAATTTTGGAATAATGTCAAGAATAGCAGTAGAAGCTTTATTTCCCATTTCCCCCAACACGATAATAGCCATTGTCACTAAATCTTCATCTTTACTTGTCTGAATTGTTTCCTTTAAAATCGGTAGCGCATCCTCTGCCCTACGTCCAATTGACTGTATGGCTTGTAATGCAACTTCCTTATTAGGGCTTTTCAATTGTTGAAGTTCTATATCCATTCTAGTGTAGCCTCCCTTAAATTAAATAAATAAGCAAAAAAATAAGGAATTCGGTCATAACTGCTTTAACAATTTTAGTAATATAAATTCCATGGAAAGATTGTCTTCAATAAATAAAGCACACCTGATTTTAACGACTATATTTTTTACGTAGATTCAATTCTGTACATAATATTATCATAAATGGATGTAATTATCTATTGGAGAGTGGGAATTCAGCTAGACATGGTGTAGAATAGCTGACAATAGCAGAATGCTAGATACATATAACAGCATCTAGCATTGCATAAATTTTGAGCTATGCCCGATGCAACCTCCGTAACGGTAAACGCCATTTCCTCATATATGAAAATATTCTTAGTACTGTGATCACACCAAATAAGACATATAAAAAGATATCCCCTGAAAATAGTTGAAGTCCGATGATAAGCCCGGCTAGTGCTGCCCAAACACCATAGATTTCATCCCGGAGGACTAATGGTTGTCGTCTAGCTAATAAATCGCGAATAATTCCACCACCTGACCCTGTTAAGACAGCAGCTACAATAACGGCACTAATAGGCATGTCGAGCTTCACAGCATAAAGTGCACCTTGAATCGCAAATGCTGATAATCCAATAGCATCAGTGAAATTGCCCCAACGATGCCAATGTTGGATGAGTCGATGTGGAAATAAGAAAAAAATTGTGATGGCTGCAATGGCAATTTGGAACATCATGTCTTGCCCCCACAGTGTTGTTACAGGTAAACCTATGAGTAGATTTCGTATAGCTCCACCACCAAAAGCAGTTACGATACCGAGTATATATACACCGAATAAATCGTATTCTTCCTCCATTGCAATTATTGCCCCGGAAATAGCGAAGGCGATTGTTCCGATGATACTAAAAAACTCCCAAGCCAACCCTTTCACCCCTTATGTGAATAAATCATTTCATGTTGTTGTAGATTACAATCTAGAAAACATTAAAGTTACCTTTTTGTATCTAGTAGTTTTTGCGAAAAAAGTATCGACTTACGATTTGGAATTATCAAATATCTTATTATAGCAGAATTAAATAGATTAAGTTCGCCATTAAGTTTAGCGCCTAATGAAAATCAGAAATAAATGCAAATTTTGCAGGCAAGCTCACAAATTGTTAAGATAAGATTTGAACAAATGTGAAATGGAGAAGAACATAATGACTTTTACAACCAATTTATCAGAAGAAACACTAGCGTTAGCTGCTAAAATAGAAGAAAAGGTACGCCCTTTTCATGCAAAGGTAGAAGACATGGCATTCTTCAATCAACAAAAAGTGCTTGCTGCGTTCCGAAAGCATCAAGTAAGTGATTATCATCTGCATCCATCTAATGGTTATGGCTATGATGATGAGGGGCGTGATAATCTAGAACGAGTTTATGCAGAGGTCTTTGGAGCGGAGGCTGCCATTGTACGTCCGCAAATTATTTCTGGTACACATGCAATCACACTTAGCTTATTCGGAGTGCTTCGTCCTGGTGATGAATTACTTTATATTTCAGGTCAGCCGTATGATACATTGCAATCAATAGTCGATGGTGGCGATAAGGATACTGGCTCGTTAAAAGATTATAAAATCGGTTATAGTCATGTGGATTTAATCGATAATCAAGAGATCGATTGGGATGGTGTTGCAGCTGCAATTACACCGAACACAAAAATGATTGCTATCCAACGTTCGAAGGGCTATGCAACACGCCCATCCTTTACTATTTCACAAATTACTGAAATGTGTGCGAAAATCCGTGAGTTAGCACCAAATGCAGTTATTTTCGTTGACAATTGCTACGGTGAATTTGTTGAGGCACAGGAACCGACAGAGGTTGGTGCTGATTTAATGGCAGGCTCGCTCATTAAAAATCCAGGTGGAGGCTTAGCGAAAATTGGTGGTTATATTGCGGGTCGTGCAGATTTAGTAGAGAAATGTGCTTATCGTATGACATCACCAGGTATTGGTGCTGAAGCAGGGGCAACATTAAATACGCTTGGTGATTTCTATCAAGGATTTTTCCTTGCGCCACATGTTGTATCTCAAGCATTAAAAGGTGCCATTTTCACAGCTGCTATTCTAGGAGAATTTGGCATGAATACATCACCTAGCTATGATGCTAATCGTACGGATTTAATTCAATCGGTTTCTTTCCAAACCGCGGAACAAATGATTGCTTTTTGCCGTGAAATTCAAGCGAACTCACCAATCAATGCGCATTATGCACCAGAGCCGGCGTATATGCCTGGCTATGAGGATGATGTCATCATGGCAGCTGGAACATTCATTCAAGGTTCCAGTATTGAGCTTACAGCAGACGGTCCTATTCGTCCGCCATTTACAGCATTTATTCAAGGTGGGTTAACATACGAGCACGTAAAATTTGCAATTTGTAGTGCTGTTCAAAAAATCCAAAAATAGATAGCGAAAAAACTATTCAAAATTTCCATTTTGAATAGTTTTTTATTTATGGATGAAAAGTTGAAGATTTTATTTGTTAAAACATAGATATGTATATAAGTTGATTGGATATCGCCCCCCCAGGAAAGAGCCAAGTCAGAACTGAAATCAATCCCTGCGATAGGATAAAAATTTTGTTTTTCTACAATTTTTCGTCAGTTCAAAAAAATTATTTAAATCCATGTTAGGAAACCTTACATGAGTGGTTGACAGTGTAAATTTTTCGTTATATTATTAGCAGGTATTGGAGGGGACTTAAATGAGTCGTGAAATTAGACGAACTATGCCGTTATTATCTATGAATATCGTAATGCAATTGACCGAGCTTTCGGCACGTCAGATTCGTTATTATGAAGAACACCATTTAATAGAGCCGCACCGAACAGAAGGCAACCGTCGAATGTTTTCATTAAATGACGTCGATACACTGCTGGAAATTAAAGACTACTTGGAACAGGGCATGAACATGGCAAAAATTAAAAAGCTGTTCGTTAAAAAGACTGAACCTGTTTCAACAGGTGAACCTAATTTAAGTGACTCAGAATTACGTCGCATCATGCGTGAGGAAATGCTTCAAGCGCAGCGCATGCAAAAATCATCCATCCGTCGTGGGGATTTATCTCGATTCTATTAATAAAAAGCAACATCATTAATTACTATATTAATAGGGTAGAGTAATGATAAAAAAGCTAGACATTTTATAGGAGTGTGGAAAACTGTGGGTAAATACACAAAAGAGGACATTAAACGTCTAATCGAGGAAAAAAACGTAAGCTTTATACGTCTACAATTTACGGATATTCTTGGCACAATCAAAAATGTTGAGATTCCTGTAAGCCAATTAGACAAAGCTCTAGAAAACAAAATGATGTTTGATGGCTCATCTATTGAGGGCTTCGTACGTATTGAAGAATCAGATATGTATTTATATCCTGACTTGGATACTTTCGTAGTGTTCCCTTGGACTTCTGAAAAAGGGAAAGTAGCACGTTTCATCTGTGATGTATTCACTGCTAAAGGCGAGCCATTTGCTGGTGACCCACGAAACAACTTAAAACGTATCCTTAAAAAAATGGAAGACATGGGCTTCTCAAGCTTCAATTTAGGGCCTGAGCCAGAATTCTTCTTATTTAAATTAGATGCAAAAGGTGAACCAACACTAGAAGTAAATGACCACGGTGGTTACTTCGACTTAGCACCAACTGATCTTGGCGAAAACTGCCGTCGTGATATCGTATTAGAGCTAGAAGAAATGGGCTTCGAAATTGAAGCATCTCACCATGAGGTAGCTCCAGGACAACACGAAATTGACTTTAAATATGCAGATGCAATTACAGCTTGTGACAATATCCAAACGTTTAAATTAGTTGTTAAAACAATTGCTCGTAAACACGGTTTACATGCTACATTTATGCCAAAACCATTATTCGGTGAAGCTGGCTCTGGTATGCACTTCAACGTTTCATTATTTAAAGGTAAAGAGAATTCATTCTATGATGAATCTACTGAACTAGGTCTTTCTGAAACAGCAATGCAATTCATGGCAGGTGTCCTTGCTCACGTTCAAGGCTTCACAGCTGTGACAAACCCAACAGTTAACTCTTATAAACGTCTTGTACCAGGTTATGAAGCGCCATGTTATGTAGCATGGTCAGCTCAAAACCGTTCACCACTTATTCGTATCCCATCAGCACGTGGTCTTTCAACTCGTGTAGAAGTACGTTCAGTGGACCCATCTGCTAATCCATATTTAGCAATGGCTGTTATTTTAGAAGCTGGTCTTGAAGGTATTCGCAGCAGCTTAACACCACCAGCTGCTATTAACCGTAACATTTACGTGATGTCTGATGAAGAGCGTAAAGCGAATGGTATCGCAAACTTACCACCAGCACTTGACGATGCTTTAGCATTACTTGCTCAAGACAAAGTAGCGCAAGCAGCTTTAGGTGAGCATATCTATGCAAACTTTAAAGAGGCAAAAGAAATCGAGTTTGACATGTATCGTACAACAGTACACCAATGGGAACGCGATCAATATTTAAAAATGTACTAAAAATATTAACCGAGTGCCTAGTATAGGTGCTCGGTTTTTTATGAAATTAAGAGATCAATAGAAAAGATAGAAATAGGTATTTTCATAGGAGTATGCTATTAAAAAAATGAAGCGATGAGGTATTACTAACCTCATCGCTTCATTTTTAATAGCCCATATGATGATGGCCCATGTGATGGCCCATATGATCGCAGCACATATGATCCATATGATGGCCCATATGATGGCCCATATGATGACCCATATGATGATGGCCCATGTGATGGTGATGGTGTCCCATATGATGATGTGGCATATGGCATGGCTCAGGTGGCATCTCGCAAAGTGTATGAGTTTCGCAACATTCTTCCACTACACATTCAGTGCAAGGGAAATGATATTGATGATCAATTATATGTTTGTTAACTGTTGTAATATGTGCTGGTTGTACATGAGGTACGACCGTATGGATGTAATTAGTGCGAACGAATTCCTCTGGCGGACAAAAATGCGGTGGATCAAATTGAGTTGGGCACATTTGTGGCGGACAACAATGTGGACCTTCATGGTGATGATGCATACGTCTATGCATGGTAAAACCTCCTGTTTTGATAAGTTGTGGTTCATAATTAACATATGAGATGAAAGACAGTATGGTCTATTTGTATGCCTATTAAGGGCTGGTTAAATCTCTTAGGCAATCAAAATAGGTATGATTAATGGAGAGTTTCACCAAACTTTAACTTCTCTCAGCAGATGTTTGGACACCCGCTGAGAGAAGTTAAAGCGTCCAGACGCAATTATGCCGAGGCCAAATTGATCTTTGTTGAATGGTAATGATACAAAGAAGATGTGCGGATAATTAGAAGAGAATTATAATAATAACAAATTTTTATGGATTGAATAAAAATGCATTTTGTTGTAGAATTAACCGATGTATTGTTGGTTTATGATATTTTATAGCTATGACTTTGAATAGAAATTTTGCATTGCGGATGTTAATTATAAAAAAGTAGTGTTTGGGCATTCCTTTATTACTTTTTAGAGGGATGTTTTTTTTATTTTATCCGTATTCTATCTTTATCTCGCATTAGTGGACAGTAATTTATCTGTATCAACGGCGAAGCGTCAGGTACAAGAATCCCACCTCGAAATTCAGCGAAAGTAAAGAATATAGGTGGGAGATTAACGGCTCGTAAATGCTTATAGGTAAAGACTAATGATCAGTGAGGAATAAAGAAATTCCCGCTGATTAAAGTACAGATATACATTTCTTGGCGGTTTAACTTATTTCAGCGGGTGTCCAAACATCCGTACCTGTCGCTACGCTTTCGGTACAAAAGACATCCGCTGAAATAAGTTAAAGCCTCTGGCGGATGTCACGGAATCGGAAAGGAGTTCTTTGTGCAAGCACAAAGCCGATTCCGGACGCAATTATGCCGAGGCATAATTGATCAGTCCATAACTAACAAGCTTGATGTATAAAACTTCGAAAAAACCTAGAGAAATGAGGCTTTAAATGATGAAAAAATATCCTACTTCTACATACTTTTTCTTCATAATTCCGTCTCTTATTGGTGTCCTATTATTTATGACACCAGTCTTAACGGAAGATGGATGGAAAGTTCCAATTGCTATTTTAGCAAATTTACTAGCAGGTTTTGTTGCTCCGGTTATTAGTTATTTTACTATAATTATGTTTGCGATTTCGGCAATTGGATCACTCATTGCCAAATTAATTCCTCGAAATAATACAAAAGAGCCTAGTATTTTAGATACATTATTTTATGTAAATTGGTTTTGGACAATTATAAGAGTCATCGGTTTAGTATTTGCCTCAATGGTTGTCTTTGATTTTGGACCATCGGTGATTAATAATGAAAATACTGGTGGATTATTAATGAACCCAGACGGTGGTTTAGTAACATTTTTATTCACAATTTTCTTATTTGCAGGCCTACTATTACCGTTTTTAACAAACTTTGGTTTGCTTGAATTTTTCGGAACGATGATGGTGAAAATCATGCGTCCTCTCTTTAAAAGTCCGGGTCGTTCATCGGTTGATGCACTTACTTCGTGGGTTGGGGATGGAACAATTGGTGTTCTTATGACGAGTAAGCAATATGAAATGGGGAACTATACGAAAAAAGAGTCGGCCATTATTGCAACGAGCTTCTCTGTAGTATCTATCACATTCTGTATCGTAGTATTAGATACAGTGCATTTGTCACGCTATTTTATTCCATATTACTTAACGGTTGTCCTTTGTGGTCTTGTGTTAGCGATAGTAATGCCACGAATTTTCCCACTTGCTAATAAAGAAGATACTTATATAGATGGTACTCCAGCGGATTTATCACGTGAAGAATTACCGGAGGGTTATAATTCTGTGTCACATGGCTTAGAAAATGCTTTAGCCGTTGCGAATGCCAATCGTGACCCACGCCAATTTTTGAAAGATGGAACTAGAAATGTTTTGGATTTATGGGTTGGTGTAGCACCGGTTGTAATGGCATTTGGTACGGTTGCATTAATGCTTGCTGAATTCACGAATATTTTTGCATTTTTAGGAAAGCCGTTTGAACCTATTTTAACAGTGCTTGGTTTACCAGAAGCAGCTGAGGCAGCACAAACGATGGTTGTTGGCTTTGCTGACATGTTCCTACCATCAATTTTAGGAGCAGGAATTGAAGCTGACACTACACGATTTGTAATTGCTGTCGTTTCTGTGACACAGCTTATTTATATGTCTGAAGTCGGTGGACTTATTTTAGGTACAAAGATTCCACTTAAATTTTTAGATCTAGTTGTTATTTTCTTAATACGTACGATTATTTCATTACCAATAGCAGCAGTAGTTGCACACATACTCTTTTAGACTAAAAAGGCAATTGTTCGAATTTACTAACGCGAACAATTGCTTTTTTCTTTTTCTAAATTGCGTGATAAAAAGAATAAAGAGAACAGAATACAACTTGACACATAATTTCAGTGAGTTGGGAAAAACTACACTTAAAGTGATACTGAGGTGATAAAATGGACAGAATTTTTTCTCTCTGCTTAAGTTCCTGCTATTTATTATTTTCTCAACCAAGTGATGCCTATATAAATGATTCGCTCAGTCCTTATGAAGAAATTTATCCTGAGATAGGCTATAAAACGGTTGAAGCAGCTGCCTCCGATTTTGAACAGCACTTTCATCAAGGGCTAAAGCTACCACTTCGAGTACCTTCTATTAGTTTTACACATCATTTTGGTCGATTTAATGATCTTGATGGTGATATGAATGATTTTTTTGAAGTGACATTTATTAATCATCAACTTCCTGAGCATCATTATAAAATAACGGTTCGACCTGTTCAGTTTAAGTACCCATCTGAAAAGGAAAATATAGTAAAGACATTCGAATTGAAAAACGGAACGACTTCAAATTATATGGAAATATCAGGTTTCAATGTACTTGTTTTTGAAAGAGAAGATTGGCAATATATGCTGTGGATTGACAAGAGGGTTTCAAATAAGGTGACACCTGAAGTTTTAGTCGACATTGCCAATTCCATTGACTATACAACGCAAGAGGATGAGAGTGGTTAATTCGGTAAAAATGCCAAGCCCTTTAATGTGGGCTTGGCATCATTTTCTTTTGAAGCGCCTCTAAAATTATGCGGGATTAACAGAAGCATTTCGAATCGCCATTGTTATGATAGAGTAGAGGAATGCACAAAAAATAAATAAACTACTTAATAGCGTAAAGGCAGATATATTTGATAGTAGGTCAAACAAAGAAGAATACCACTTGAAGATGATTGTAACAATTGGGATTAAGACTAGTAACCCTATAAAACTGTAACCACCAACAGTTCCTAAGCGATAAAAGACAACGTTCAGCAAAAGGCCGGCTGTTAGGAAGAAGAGCAGTAAAACAGTATCAAATGCCATCGTTTGTAAAAATGATGGGGAATTATTTAAAAGTAAAATAGGATGAATAATGTATATGTTAGAAACGAAAGTAATTATTTTTTGTGTACAACCAATTATGAAGGCACCTACTAAGCTCCAACAGATGAAAAAGAGCCCCACGTTGAACATGAATTGCAAGCGACATAAACCAAGCCTTAAAAAATAGGACAAGGTTTTATTTAGTAACTTTGCTGCCATGGTACTGGAGAAGATATACACAGGTATAGAAATCATGATGGAAAAAGAATAAATATGCAGTTCAAAAAAAGTATCTATGAAAAGCGAAAATAGGACGATTGAAAATAAAATGCACCAAAAAGTTATAATTTGTTTTTTATAGCTTTGAAATAATACATACAAACTACCCTTTACTGTATTCATTTAATAGTCCCCGCTTTCTGCTGTTTACTTAAATACACCAACATATCCTGTAATGAAACACGTTCAAGTATAATATTCTGTCCTTCAATGGATTGACCATCAGTGAAGACAATTGCAGTTAGCTCCTGCATAAATGTATGGTTATAAATACTCTTTAGACCATTAATTACCTGCTCAACATTTGAAGGACTACCTTTTACTGCAACAATATGCTCATGCCATTCATCCGCTGTTTTCTGAAGAAGTAATTGTCCTTCGTGTAAAATAAGTATTTCTTCAAATAGCTCACTTGCTTCATCAATTAAATGTGTAGACAAAATAAAAAGTCTTGGATTTTCGGTTTGTTGTTCAATCAATAGATCATAAAAAGTATTTCGACCAGCTACATCAAGTCCGATATAAGGCTCGTCGAAGATCGTAATACCTGCATTACTCGCAAAACCTGTAATAATACCTAACGCAGACACCATCCCTTTTGATAAACTGCGAACCTTATCTTTTGGATTTAGAGCGAAAACTTCTAGTAGCTCCATTGCGAGATTCTCATCCCATTTTGGATAAAAGAAGCTATTCGCCTTTAACGTTTGTGCAATAGTCATTTCCTCTTGAAAGTTTCCACTCTCAGCAACAAAACAAATATCACGTTGAGTTAAAGGTACATTGAAAACATTTTCTCCATTGACAGTGATGTTCCCGTTAGTTGTAGCAATGAGTCCGGATAATAAATTTAAGAATGTTGTTTTACCAGCGCCATTATGACCCAAAAATCCAATGATTTTAGGTCCTTCCATTGTAAAAGAGATGTTTTTTAAAGCTTCCTTATGTTTATATGATTTACTAACATTTCTCACTTCAATTTTCATAAGTTAACTCCTTTGTAACATATTTTGTAATTCTTTATCTGAAATACCTAATCTTATTGCTTCTTTCTTCAATGGCTCTATATGTTGTTGAAAAAAAAATTCTTTACGCTCCGCAATTAATATTTCTCGGGCGTCAGTACTAACAAACATGCCGACGCCTCGTTTTTTATAAATTACGCCTTTGTCCACTAATTCGTTCACGCCCTTTCCGGCTGTTGCGGGATTAATTTGATATTCCTTTGCAAACTCATTGGTAGATGGAATGCGATCTTCTGGTTGTAAGTGTCCGTCTAAAATCCCATCCTCTATTCGTTCGCGTATTTGCTGGAAAATGGGCTTTTCGCTATTTAAAGAATGAATTACAATCCACCTCCTTGTGTTAATTGGTTAATTACTTATGTAACTAACCAATTAACGATAGGATATTTTTGTCAATGATAAATTATGAAAAATTTAGTTGACGGAATGCATTCATTAAGTTAATATTACTAGCGAATAAGAAAGAGGTTCATAGCGCATACCCTCTATAAAAAACTATGGATGACGTCATTTACGCCATGTCCCAAAAATGCGGATATGGCGATTTTTTTTTTATTAGGATTCACGCATAATGAACTTCTCACAATTTGAGGAGGCATTTTTATGGCAGGAAGAAATGAAGAACAAGGATTACAGGATTTAACACTCCTTGGCAACCAAAATACAAAGTACTTATTTGAATATTCACCGGAGATACTCGAAGCAGTCGATAATTTGCATACGAAAAACGATTTTTTTGTAAAATTTAATTGCCCGGAGTTCACGAGCCTATGTCCAATGACTGGACAGCCTGACTTTGCGACAATGTATATATCTTTTATTCCAGATAAAAAGCTAGTAGAGAGTAAATCATTAAAGCTCTATTTATTTAGCTTCCGTAATCATGGGGACTTCCATGAGGATTGTGTTAACATCATCATGAATGATTTAATTAAGCTGATCGAGCCACGCTATATTGAAGTATGGGGTAAGTTTACACCGCGTGGTGGCTTGTCCATTGATCCTTGGTGTAACTATGGTCGCCCGGGTACAAAATATGAAAAAATGGCAGAGCATCGTTTAATGAACCACGATTTGTATCCTGAAAAGGTGGATAATCGCTGATGCTTTACTATTTAAATGGATTGTTTGTTGGCTTTTTAATTTTAGCAAATGTTTTAGCTGTTAAAGTGTTTAGTATAGGCGAATGGATGATACTTCCGGCAGCAGCGATTTTAATTATTTTCACGTATCCTCTTATTGATGTAATTTGTGAGGTATATGGCAAGGAAGCAGGCGGTCGCACGGTAAGAACAGGTCTAATGGCACAAGTGTTTGCGGCATGCTTTATCGCTATTGCCATTGCACTACCACCTGCAGAAGCCTTTGTTCACCAGCAGGAGTTTGAAACAATTCTTGGTGGCAGTATGCGTGTCATTATTGCAAGTCTTGTAGCCTATACGGTTAGTGTTAATTTGGATGTAGTGATATTTAATAAGTTTAAAGAAAAGCATGGAAGCAGTAAGCTTTGGCTTCGAAACAATGCGTCTACGATGCTAAGCCAACTCATCGATACGGCATTGTTTATTACGATAGCCTTTTATGGAATCATGCCAATGAAAGTGTTACTGACATTATTTATAACACAGTATATATTTAAATTTTTGGCGTCCATTGTAGCAACACCACTTGTTTATGGGCTAGTTTTCGTTGCGCGTAAATTTGATAAACGTAAAGGCTTTGAACCATCTCATTACTGAGATGATTCAAAGTGATGAAAAACAAAAATGGGGATATTAGAAATGTTGTGGCGCTTACGCTTCGTAACTATCTTCATTAGCAATAAACAATGCCACTGACACTCTGCTTTCGCATGGATAAACATTGTTGCTGGGGCCTTGTCCCCCTAGGGAAGCGCCCAGTCGGAACGGAAATCAACCTCTCGTTTTGTCGTAGAGCTATACTTAATTTCATTAACATAATAGATTTTCAACAATTCGAAGCCATCTCATTGCTGAGATGGCTTTTTAATGTACACTTTGCGAAAACTAGCGTTGCAAATTTGTACTTAATAATATTTGTGGTATAAGAATCTCTCCTATTCCACGTTTATAGCTCCATTTTTGCATATGTACCACGTTACGGCGGAGCATATACTGTGGATAAGAAGGGGGGAGGTGAGTATTTGTGAGAATTAACTGGATGATCCGTTTTCAGCATACCCCATTTTTATTTGCGCTATTTTCGTTGATTTTGTTACTCGCACAGCAAGTAGCAACTGTTTTTGGCTATGACTTAACGAGTGCAATGAGTGAGCAGGCAACGCACATCTTAAATATCGTATTATCCATTTTCGTTTTAATAGGAGTTGTAGTAGATCCTACTACACGGGGAACCAGTGATAGTGAACGTGCTTTAATGTATCGAAGACCTAGATAAACAAAGAAGTAAAAATAAATAAAAAGTGTAATTTTACATTTTAGATAAATGTGGTATAATGTTAAAAAATTGATAAAGTAGGGAGGATGATTGAATGTCGCTTGAAATGGAGCGGAGGATTGCCAATCTAGAACAGGAAATGATGGATTTACGGCAGGAATTAGAAGGCTTAAAGCGTCAGCAATCTGTTGCCAAAGCAAGTGCATTAGACGCCAGAAAATCCATTATTGAACAATCTGCGCCAAAACCAACACAAAATCTAAAGCCAAATTCAAACTTGGAACCAAAGCCAAAAACAATGCCAGCTCCAGAAAAAAAGATGGAGCCACAGCGAACGTTGGAAGAGCGTATTATGTGGGCGCTTCCAAAAGTATTTATGGTAATTTTAGTGATGGGGGTACTTTGGGGTCTTAAGCTTGTGAGTGATTACGGCTATTTATCGAACGATGTTAAAATTATCCTCGCTTACACATTATCGATTGCCTTAGCAGCAATAGCTTATGTGTTGGAACGTAAACAAATAGGATCATCGGCCATAACAATTTCTTTATATGGCGGGGCTTTTATTGTTGGAATATTAACAACAGCCGCAAGTGCGATATTGTATGAAATCATAGGTTTAACGATGGCACTTGTTATTGCCGTTGTTTATATCGGCTACGGTATTGTTATTAGCTATTTAAAGAAAAACGAAGTACTAACGATATTTGTAGCGTTTACCTCATTATTACTACCTTATTTACTAGAATATATGAATTTTAGTCCTGTTATTATCTTAATCTATGTGGTTGTTCTATTTATGATGCTGCAATTTGTCATTCATCAACACAAGCAGAAATTGGCACTCTATATAGCAACCTTTTTCTCTGTGCTAGCTGTCAGCATTATAGCGTTTATGAACCATGACAATCGAGTTGTTTTTGCAATAGGTTTCCTTGTTGTACTAACTACATTTTACACGAGTTGGTGCCGTTTATATAATGCAGAGTCTAAATTGAAATATCTTCATGTCGGACTCCAATTTAGCCTAGGAGCCTATAGTTTATTGCTCATGAACTTTATTATTAGACCGATTGAATATAGCGAAGCACTACTACTCATATTAGTCGGCTTGTTTACTGCTTTAGCGGGTTATGGCTATAAGCAAAAATGGCAGGAGGCATTTGATAGTGCCGTAACACTCGCATTTATTACACTATGTAATACGCTACTAGTTATGAATTTACCAGTGAAAGTAGATCAATTGCTCATCCCGTTCATCATCTTTGCGGGCGTTATGATGAGTTTACGATTACGAGTAAGTATGATGAAGGTTGTCGGCTCATTTGCATTTACAATTACACTCGCTTTAAGCTTTATTTTTCATGAGCCGACACCATTCTTCAGCATAGACCATGTTAGTTTGATAATGCCGGGGATATATCTCCTAATTATTTATGTATATGCGAGACGACCAAAAGAGACACTGACATCCTTTGAAAAGTTTATGAAGGAAATGTGTATGGTTGATATTGTAGCAGTTATTACGGCTGGTTATTTCTTAGCCTATATCGGAAAGCTGGATGGAACGTACTTTGCAGGTGCTGGTAATATTCCACATCTAATGTGTATTACCCTCGCTTTACTTTTCGCGGGATCACTTTTAGTGCCAATAAAATATAAAGGGCGCGCATTAACGCCAGTCCTTAGTGTATTTTTCATTCTCTTCACAATAATGCTTGAAATGATTCCGTACTATATGCAGGGTGTCGAGTGGTTAAATATAGTAACAAGAATCGTCTATATTGCTGTTATCGTAGCAATTATGATTGATTTACTGATGAAGGGGCGCATTTATCAAATCTATCAAGAGCAACTAGAGAAACTTCTGGACCAAATTGTAAGTGCAGGCGTTGTGCTTACGATGATATCCGTTTGGGGTCTCATATTCCAACTTTCCCATAACAGTTTGCTTGATTGGAAACTAAGCATTGCCTTCTCAACGATTACATTATTCCTAACAGCGAGTATTTCGCTATGGCTTAGTACCGTGCGTCACTTACGAACATTACGTATGACAGGTTTTGTTATCTTAGTCTTTGCGTTTATTAAGCTAATATTCTTTGATTTGTCAGCACTAGACTTACTAATACGAGCTGTCCTGTTTATCACGATTGGTGGGATAGGGTTGCTGTTGTCTGGTAGGTTGTTGAAGAAATGAAAAAAGAGTTATTTAGAGTATCATTACAATACGGTACTCTAAATAACTCTTTATTGTTTTGTTTAATAGCATTTGTAAACATTCAATCTCGATTGAGGTATTTGCATGGAACAATAGTTTTTAATAAGAATATTCATAGTTAGTAGTATAATCGACAGACCCAGGAGTAACAGTAGAGCTGCCAATCATACATGCTTTTTCGAATGCAGCACTATCTGTAATAACCTTAGGATTATTAGATTCTTTTGCATAAATGTTGCTAGTATTACCAGAGTTGTTGTTAATATTACCAATCGTTAATTTTCCGTTGACGCAAATTGTTGCATTTCTATTAAGGTCTGCACCTTTAATTGAAGCATTGTAATTAATATAAATTATTGAATTTTCAATCCCGTTTATATTTCCAATTGATGTATCCCCGTTAATGAACATCGTGGAATTAGTTAATTTAATATTTTGCATTGAAGCGCTTCCGCCAACTTCAATAGTAGATTCAAATAAGCCTCCACCGTTAAAATGACCAACAGTAAGTGAACCATTAACATGCAATTTTAATTGATTCATTGTATTTAAATTACCGCTCGTCATACTTCCGAGTATATAGATTGTTGAATTGTTAATATCACTATTCAAATTACCTGCTGAAAATGCCCCACCTACACGATATTTGGAATTATTAAATGTTAATTTATCATTTTGGCTATAGTCAATGCTATCTTTGATTTGACAAGACATGTTAGATAAATCATCCTTTTTTCTATTTGGACAGATTTTTAAATTTGCTCCAGGATCAGCAATAGTATTGTCTTTAAGAATAGAAGTACCTCCACCTCCACCGCCAGTCCCCTTGCCAATTATATTGGCAAAATCGACTTCCATCTTTCCCTTGATTTTTGCTTGCTTTAATTCATCATAGCCTGTACTTGTGAAAGCAATAATCAGTTTATCGCCATCCTTTAAAAAAAACTTTGATTCGTATGTAAAGTCAAATTCGCTTGAATCGTAAGTAGGGCTAATTTTGAAAGAATTTTTATTGTTTTGTTGTATTTTGATATCTGTTCCTAATTTTTTTATACACTCTTTTAATTTCTCTTGCATATATTTCCTAGCTAAATCTTTATAGTGGCTATCGTTTTCTATTTTATTGATTTTAATATCGTCTTCTCTTTCTTTTATTACATCTTTAATAATTTGAGATTGCGTGGTGATGATTTCATTGGTCATAGCTTGCTGGAAATAACTAGCGCCCATTTCAGCGATAGATTGGGCCTGAATTGTACCTTCAACAACATTATTTTGCTTTGTTGTATTAGATGAAATCCCTATAAATGATAAAAAAATTACAGAGAATATTATAGAAATAATTAATACAATGGCTAATATATAGCCGTGGTTATTATTTACGACACTCTTCTTCATTTATGCTCCTCCTTTAAACGACTTAATAAAGTATTGATTGTGACTTTATTGTTTGGATGATCCTTTTCCTTGATTATTAAATCGATTTCAACATTAGTCGTCTTGGGATTTACAGGTTTTGTGAAACTATTTGCTAATTCAATACACATTTGACTGTTTTCAAATACTTCAGTTTTAGCCCCATCTTTATCAGTATATTGAATTGAAAAGCTACAACTATTGGATTTGGATATGACAGTATATTCAGTGGAACGTTTATGAATGGAGTTTAAGCTAGATATAATCACATTTGCTTCTTGCTGCATTTGATTTTTGGAGACGGCTTTCTTTGAATAATTAGTGCCTTGAAAAAATATACTCCACACTAAAATAAAAACAAAAGTGAAGATAATAAATGTTGCTAACACTTCTACTAAAGTAAGACCGCGTTCGTTTTTAGTTGTCATTTTTTTCACCCTTAATAAAAGATGTAACCATAATTTTCTGTTACTAAAATATTATTATTTTTATAAATGAAGATACTAATTTGATTAGCTTTCGTGGGTAGTGAATTTAAATCGGGCTTTTTCGTTATTATGATTTTTGTATGATATTTTGATGTCATAGATTTAGTAGTAGCAGTAGAAATTGTAATTGAATCGCTATCAGACGTAAGCGTGTCACCTGATTTGATAAATGAAAATGTAGCATTTGGATTAGCCAATAAGGAATTAAAGTCACCTTTTAATGTTGATTGCTAATAAGCTAGCTCTTTTGATGCTGAGTTTACAGCCACTTGTTTATCTTCATTCTGATTGTTTTTTAAGCCCATTTGTGGAAGTAAATTAACTATAGAAATCAGTATGATTGCTAGTATTACGATAGAAGCAACAACCTCTACTAATGAAATACCACGTTCGTTTAATACTTTTTTGGGGGTCATTTCATCAACACCTTCTGTCAGTAAGAATTGTTTACCTATTTTGTTAAGTAAGCTTATAAAAATACATAGTATTAGGATAATCCAAACTTTTATTATCATCTGTTGAATTTAAAATATGTAAAGCGCTCGAACCTCCTTATGAGCTGCAGATAAGATTAAATACTACGGTCCTATTGTTCGTGAGGTCTAAATGTATAAGGGGAGTGTCTTCTGCTAAAATCTTTATTTCAAATTATATAGTTCATATATAACAACCTACATAAAATTCCTTCTCTTGTTTCACTTTCCATTAGATACCTATCTAAAAAGTACTTGTGAAAATAATATTTAATAGGTATTAATAACTTAATTATATAAGTTGAAAGACATACTGACAATATACAAAAAATGAATTATTTGACACACTATTTATTATTTGAAGTGTTTATAAAATGACAAACATTAGGGAAAAAGTTATATTCAAACACAATATTTTTGTAGTATGATAAAAACATGGATATAAAGTAATGTTTGGCATGAGTAAATAAGCACTTGTTTTTACATATATTTAGTAAAGGTTGTGAGTCTATGAAATTACCCTTGAAGGTAGGTTCTGTTTTAATTGTACTAGTTCTCATTCTGGTTATATGGATTCCCAACCTCATAATAGATAATGCATTAGCCAAAGGTGGTAGTTCTACAATTGGTGGTATATCTGTTAAGGGGTTAGAGGATGAGGATCTCGAAGCGGCAATATTGGAGGCAATTAATACTTGGAGGGAAACGCCGATTTCTGTGAAAGGTGCAGGTGTGAACGCAACGATTGATCCAGCATTACTTACTTTCGATGTAGCAAGTTCTGTGGCTGAATATCATAACTTAACGGACAAGTCTTGGTATGCCTTTTGGCAGAGTAAAAAAACAGTTCATCTTCCTCTACATGTGTCCGCAGACGATAGGATGAAGGCTCAGCTTGAAGGGACAGGTGTATGGGAAGTCGATCCAACATTAAGTGAGATCATTTCAAATGCTTCATACTTAAAAAATCATGAAATTAAAGCAAAGGTTGCTGATACTTCCGCAATGGAAGCAGAGCGTTTAGCTTTATCGATTGAAGATATTCCTGCGAGTGCCACCGATGTTTTAGAACTAGCGAATTCATTGAATGATAGCATTATCGCACCAAATGAGTCCTTTTCATTATTAACGGCTTTAGGAGAACAGCCTGGAAACATAAATGGTGAGTCTTTAAATTTTGTTGCTTCTAATATTTATCATGCTGCACTTCAAACAGAATATGAGATTTTAGAACGTCATGCTCAAAATACAGTGCCAGCTTACTTACAACAAGGTTTGGATGCGAAGGTGAATCGTGCGTTAGATAAGGATTTGCAATTTGTAAACCATTCAGATCAACCAAATAAGTTAAAACTCACAGTAGAAGGTGATTCTTTAAAAGTGGAATTACTAGCTCAAAAGAAAGATAAAGAAATCTCTGTTCGTGTTAGTAAAGATAAAATCATTCAACCTCGAATGATTATTCGTTATTCTAAAGATTTATCGATAGGCCGGGAAGAAGTTCTCCAAGTAGGTCAAGATGGTGTACGGGTCGAAGTTTATCGCACGATTCTAGAAAATGGTAACACTACGGAAGAACTTGTTAGCCGTGACTATTATCCACCGGTTAACAAAATTATTATGAGATCTTCAAGACAGCCTGTTGTTTCTGAAAATAGTAGTGGAACGGATAAGGTAAATTCCAATGATCCAGACTTACAAATCGATTTAAATGGAGATGGATTACCGGATACACAATCTGAAAAAGAAAAATCTAGCAATAATGCTGCGGAAATGAATACTTCAAAAGATCCGAGTGACCCTGAAATTGTATACGGCTACTATGATAAAGGTGGGAATTTTATACAAACAAGCCCGTAAAGAGAGGAGCAAATGCGAATGGTTGTAAAAACTGGAAGAAAGCGCTTAGGCGATTTACTTGTCGAATCTAGTGTAATTACAAATGAGCAATTAGAATTTGCTCTTACAAACAAAACAAAAGATGAGAAATTAGGCGATTTTCTCATAAAAGAAAACATTTTAACCGAGCAACAGTTAATAGAAGTACTAGAGTTTCAGTTAGGAATCCCACACATTCATTTGAATCAATATTCAATAAGCCCGGATTTACTTCAACTTGTTCCGGCTGAACTCGCTAAGCGAACAAATATTATTCCGATTCGTCGTGAAAAAAATAAATTGTTCATCGCGATGGCTGACCCGATGGATTACTTTGCAATTGAAGAAGTACGTATGGCGACGGGCTGCCAAATCGAAACAAGTATTGCAGCCAAGGATGATTTATATCGTACGCTAACGAAATACTATGATTTACAAGAGTCTATGGAAGCTGCATTACTCGATATAGGTGCGACGGTTGCTGAAACACAGGAGGAAATTGAACGAGAGGATTCTCCAATTGTTCGCCTAGTTAATCAGATTATTGCTAACGGAGTTGCCCAACGTGCGAGCGATATCCACTTTGACCCGCAGGAGACAGATTTAAGGGTTCGTTATCGAGTGGATGGCGTTTTGAGAACGGAGCGCTCGTTACCGAAACATATGCAAAATATAGTATTAGCACGTATTAAAATTATGGGGAATTTAAATATCACAGAAAATCGAATTCCTCAAGATGGACGTATTAAAACAAATGTTAATTTCAAGCCAGTAGATATTCGACTTGCGACACTGCCAACTGTTTATGGAGAAAAAGTGGTAATGCGTATTTTGGACTTAAGTAGTGTAGCCAATTCTATTGACAAGCTTGGCTTTACAGAGAAAAACGAAGTCCTTTTCCGAAACATGATTGCCAATCCTAATGGTATTTTGCTCATTACGGGACCTACAGGGTCAGGTAAATCATCTACATTGTATGCTGCCTTAAGTAACTTGAATGAAGAAGAGGTCAACATCATTACAGTTGAAGATCCGGTTGAGTATCAGCTTGATGGTATAAACCAAATTCAAGTGAAAGAAGAAGTAGGCTTAACATTTGCAACTGGATTACGTTCAATTTTGCGTCAGGACCCAGATATAGTGATGATAGGTGAGATAAGGGATTTCGAAACTGCGCAAATAGCGGTACGAGCTTCATTAACAGGGCATTTAGTTTTAAGTACCTTACATACAAATAGCGCAGTTGAGTCGATTTCTCGACTACAAGATATGGGGATAGAACCGTTTTTATTATCCTCTTCACTAGTAGGAATTATGGCACAACGTTTAGTACGAAGAATTTGTCGAGACTGTGGAGAAAACTATACTTTTACCAACCATGAATTAGAAATAATGCGTAGTAACGGCATTGAAGGTGTTACACATGGTAGACGCGGAAGAGGCTGCCCTTCGTGTAATCAAACAGGGTATCGTGGACGGATGGCTATTCATGAAATTTTACCAATCGACCGCAATATTAAAGAAATGATTTTAAGTCGAAGTAGCGATAGTGTGATCCGCGATTATATGAAACAAAAAGGCTATTACACATTACTGGTAGATGGGTTGTTAAAAGTAGTAGAAGGACAAACAACCACTTCAGAAGTATTGCGTGTAGCAAATGCAGATTAGGATGTGAATCGTTCATGACAACATTTAGAAATATTGATGAGCTATTAATGCGCGCATATGAAGAAAAAGCGTCTGACCTTCATTTAACAAAGGGGATTCCACCTGTTTATCGTATCCATGGACAACTAGAACATTATGGAAATGAGCTACTAACTTCCGAAGAATTACAAACAATGGTTAAAGCTATTTTACCAGAGCAAAAATTACAAGAATTTCATGATAAAGGGGAAACCGATTTTAACTATTCATTGCCTGGGAAATGCCGTTTTCGTGTAAATGCATATCATCAACGAAACGAAGTGACAATAGCAGCCCGTTTGATTGAAGCAAAAATTCCTTCCATTGAATCGTTAAATATGCCACAGGTACTGTATCAATTAGCAGAAAAACCACAGGGACTAATTTTAGTGACTGGTCCAACAGGTTCGGGTAAGTCTACAACACTTGCTGCAATGATTGATTATATTAATGAAACAAAATCAAAGCATATTATAACGCTTGAGGACCCGATTGAATATTTACATGCACATAAAAAATCCATTATCAATCAACGTGAAGTAGGGGTTGATACCCAGAGCTTTGCCAATGGCTTGCGTGCAGCATTACGTCAAGACCCTGACATTATTTTAGTAGGGGAGATGCGTGATTACGAAACGATTTCAACAGCTATCACAGCTGCAGAAACAGGTCACTTAGTCATGGCGACATTACATACAAGTAGTGCTCCAACAACAATTGATCGTATAATTGACGTTTTTCCACCGCATCAACAGGGACAAATTCGTGTGCAACTAGCCAATGTTTTAGTGGGCATTGTTTCACAGCGTTTATTTGTACGTAAGGATGCCAAGGGACGTATTGCTGCAACAGAAATATTAGTACAAGCACCAGCTATTTCGAATTTGATTCGAAATGAAAAAGTTCATCAAATTCCTACTGTTATGCAGACGAGTAAAGCTTTAGGAATGCATACTTTGGAATCTTCGATGCAGCGCTTAATCACCATGGGGAAAATTTCTTTGGAAGACGCAAGGCCATATATGAATGCGGGGGATTATAGTTGACCGTTTTTCGATATAGTGGACGCACAAAAACTGGTGCACAAAGAAAAGGAAACATAGACGCTGCCAACAAAAAAGTAGCACTTGAAAAATTACGAGCTCAAGGCATTAATGCTCGTGAGCTGGAAGAGTCTAAAAGCATTTTACACAAAGACTTAAATATTGGCGGTAAAGTAAAGCACCAGGATTTCGTTATTTACTGTCGTCAATACGCAACACTAATCCGTGCTGGAGTTTCAATTGTAGAGGCAACACATATTTTAAGTGCGCAAACGAAAAGTAAAGCATTAAAAAAAGCATTAGAACAAGTGGAAGAGGATATCCGCGGGGGGACAGCGTTTTCAGATGCAGCGGCCAAGCATCCAAAGGTTTTCCCAGTAATGTTTGTTAATATGATGCGCTCAGGTGAGGCAACAGGGAATATCGATGAGACTTTAGAGCGTTTAGCAGGGACACTTGAAAAACAATTCAAAATTAAGAAGAAAGTTCAATCGGCTTTGACATATCCGGCTATTTTATCTGTGCTAACAATCGCTGTAGGTATGTTTCTAATGGTATTTATCGTTCCGACATTTATGGCTACTTTTGAAGAAATGGACATGGAAATGCCATTATTAACTGTTGTTGTTGTCAGTATTTCGGATTGGTTAATAGCATACTGGTATTTTGCAATCGGGATTCTATTACTGTTGATTCTTCTATTTAGATTTTTCTATAAAAATAATAAACAGTTTCATTACAATGTAAATTATGCATTATTGAGAATACCAGTATTTGGTGTTTTAATGCAAAAAATGTAATCGCTCGTATGACAAGAACCTTATCATCTCTGTTCAGTAGTTCAGTACCAATTCTACAGGCACTTACAATTGTCGAAAAGGTTGTAGGGGATCCAGTTGTAGGCAAGGTTGTACTAGAAGCAAGAGATAACCTAGAAAAAGGCGGTACCTTATCTGAGCCATTAGAAAAAAGTTGGCTATTCCCTCCTTTAGTAACCCAAATGACATCTATCGGGGAAAAAACAGGTTCTCTTGATTATATGCTCGAAAAGATAGCGGATTTCTATGAGGATGAGGTGGATCGCACCGTTGATACATTAAAATCGCTCATCGAACCATTAATGATACTAGTTTTAGCTGCCGTTGTAGGTGTGATTGTCGCAGCAATTTTCCTACCAATGTTCGCATTATACGAAAATATGTAAGCTTACTAACTTTAAAGGGGGTGGTAAAGAGAAAAGTTGTCGTAGCAATGGGTGTACTTGAGTTTTCGGACTAATCATAACAATTTATAAGGAGGAACACCGATGTTCAAAAAAATCTTAAACAAAAAACTATTAAAAAATCAAAAAGGTTTAACGTTAATCGAGCTATTAGCTGTAATCGTTATCCTAGCAATTGTCGCGGCAATTGCTATTCCTGCGATTGGAAACATTATTGATAACTCAAAACTCAATGGAGTAAAGGCAGATGCTATTAATGTATTAAACGCTGCTAATCTTTACTATACGGATAATCCTGATGCTAAAGATGGTGTTAAAGTTTCAGAGTTGATTACTGCCAAATATCTCGATACAGCTGGGAAAATTGCTAAAGACACTAATTCTAGTGTTTCAAAAGAGGTTCCACGCAGGTTAACAGCTACAGTAAAGGAAGCAGTAAAATCTTTCGATGTTAAATTCAATAGGGTTACGATAGATGATATAAATGGGGACACAAAAAAAGGAAGCGAGCTTGAAGAAGTTCTTGAAATAAATCCAAAATAACACCTTAAAAAAGTAACCCTCCCAACCTACTCAGAGTCGTAGTTTAATCTAAGCTTCTGGTTGGGAAATGGATGGTTAATTCATTAAAACCTTAAGAATAAAAGGAGGCATCTTTCCCCATGTTTACAAAAAAGAAAAAATCGCATGTGTCGATTGAAATAAAGGATTATATTTTGCGTGCGATTGTGGCAAAAGGTGCTGACCCGTCGCAATGGAAGGGTTATGAAATGCCATTAGCACAGGGAATTGTTGAAGGTTCTGTTATTCATGATGAAATGAAATTGTTTGATTTAGTGAAAAATAATGTTGCAAAATGGGCTGGCAACAAGCAAAATGCGCGTATTTTTGTGCCGGATACTTCAGTTTTGTTAAAAAGTTTTGAGCATCCTGATGATATAGAGTTAAATGAATTAAAAGGATATGTGGAGATGGAACTTGGTCATTCCATTCATCTTCCATTTCAAGATCCTCTTATTGATGTGTATGACCCAAATCCTAATGATGGACAGGCCATGCTATTTGCAGCACCTTCTGAAGAAGTTACGAAAATGATTGGACTTTTACTCGATGCTACATTAGAACCTCAAGTAGCAGATATTCGTGCATTGTGTAATATTCGTCTGTTAGAGTATTTGCAGTTAATAAAGGATGATCGAACTTATTTAATAGCGGATTGGTCAATTAATGAATTGTCGATTAGTATTTTTTCATATGGTCAATTGGAGTTTTTACGATACCAATCATTTGATACAGATTTATCGGAATGGAAGCCTAAAGAGATTGAAGAGTATCGTTTTTCTTATCATTTAGAAGCCGAAGACGATTATCGTATCATTCTTACCGATCAAATGCTTGAAATCGATCGTATTATGAATTTTTTTAAGTTTTCCTTACATAAAGGTGAGAAAAGTGTCGATGAGATTATAATTTTGGGAGATAATCCACTACTTCGTGCTATTAAAGATTTGTTAGAAAATAATTTTTCGGCACCGATTATTATGTTAAATGATTCAGTCATTCAAAAATCATTCCCTCAATTTTCAGAGGAATTTGCAAGCTTAATTGGACTTGCATTGAAGGAGGTTAACTGATGGTACCAGAAATTAACCTCTTGCCGAATTTGGAAAAGAAGCATTCAACACCTACTTCAATATATGTAGTATTTATTATTCTTATTGGTATGATAGTAGGATATATGATTTTCTTGTTTTTCCAAGCAAGAATTGATCTTACAAAATTAAACGCACAGGAAGTAGAGCTTTCATCGCAGCGTGAACAGCTTCAAATTGAGTTAGATGGGAAGCGAAATTTGAACCGAGGTTCATTGGAGCAATCTGTACAATTTGTGGAAAATGTCTCGTATCCCGTGACACCCTTAATGGATGAAACTCAAGTATTATTGCCAGAGCAAACGTATTTTAGGAAATATGTGTTTGGTGAAGAAAATGTAGAAATTACGGCTGATTTTGAAACGTTGTCAGCTATATCGGCTTATTTAGAAAAGCTAACTGCAAGCCCCTATTTCAATGATATAAAGATGGATACTATTTCTAATTTTGACGTATCTATTGGAAACCAAGAAGAAGAAAGTGCTAAGGACAGGTATAAGGAAGTACCACGTTATTCGGCAACTATTACATTAGGAATTGATTTTACATTTCTCGCTGGGGGTGGAGAATCATGACAAGTAGTAAAAATTCAACGATTCTACTCCTAACAGCTTTAATTGCCTCAATTTTATTTGCGCTATATTACTATATATTGACACCTAAATTAGAAGAAGTTGATGCGAAGGAAAGCTCAATTAACTCCCTTCAACAAGAAATTTCTACTATTCAGGAGCAAATTGCTTTAATTGAAGAGAATGGAAAATCATCTAGTACAAGTAACTTAACATTGCGTAAAAAAGTACCTCAAACTCGAGCTATTGATGAAGTAATTCGAAATATTGAAGAGATTGAGGCGGTGACGGGAACACGGGTAGAAGCTATGGAATTTAATAATTATGATTCACTCGTAATGGATTCTACTTTGACAGACCTAAACTCTACAAATTCTGAGGAACAGGCTGATACACAGCAATCTACAACTGAAGCGGATGAACAAGCTGTTGCTAAGAATGGTGAAACACCTGAAGTGAAAGATAAATTACCAACTGCTACTTTCACTAAGGATTCCTTACCAAAAGAATTAAAACTAGTAACATTTAGTATTGATGTTATCGCACTAGATAATAAAGCAATGGTTGAGTTTATAAAAGAGATTGAAAAGATTGATCGTGTGATGAAAATTGATGCTATCGATTTCACGTTGACTGGTGAAGAAGCGAAATTCCAGGAGGACGCCGATACAACCTTAAAAGCTACCATACAAGTAACGACGTTCTATTATGAAGGACAACAATAATTTAACTTCTTTCAGCGGGTGTCCAAACACCTGTACCTGTCGCTACGCTTTCGGTACAGAAAATAATTGCTGAAAGAAGTTAAAAGCCTCCGGCGGATGTCATGTAATAGGAAAGGAGTTCTTTGTGCAGGCACAAAGCCGATTCCAGACGCAATTATGCCGAGGCATAATTGATTGGCGCGCATACTTCAAATGTATGGGCGTCTATTAGTATAGGAGGACATAAAAATGGAAATTGCTTATACAATTACAGTTTTACTATTTGGGCTCGTTCTTGGCTCATTTTTTAATGTAGTTGGCTTACGTGTGCCTTTGAAGGAGTCTATTGTGCGTCCACCCTCGCATTGCACTTCTTGTAAGAGACAGTTGACGGCACTTGATTTGGTGCCTGTTTTGTCTTATTTATTTTTAGGTGGGAAATGCCGTAGCTGTGGGCAAAAAATTTCTTGGATTTATCCACTGATGGAACTTTTAACAGGCGTATTATTTGCCTTTGCTTATTGGAAATTAGGCTTTAGTGCAGAATTTTTCGTAGCGCTTTTATTAATTTCATTATTAGTTATTATTGTTGTATCAGATTTTGCGTATATGCTTATCCCTGATAAGATACTATTATTCTTTTTACCATTGCTAGTTTTGGGACGAGTGATATCTCCTTTGTCTCCGTGGTGGGACAGTATAGTTGGTGCTGTGGTAGGTTTTGGCATATTATATTGTATAGCTGTTCTATCAAGAGGTGGAATGGGTGGTGGCGATATTAAATTATTCTTTTTACTTGGGCTCGTACTCGGCACAATACATGCAATTCTGACGCTATTTTTAGCAGCCGTAATTGGCATGATTGTTGGGATAGTTGTGTTAAAGGTACGCGGGCAGGGAAGAAAAACGCCTATACCATTCGGACCGTCTATTGCTCTAGCTGCAATTATTATCTATTTCTATGGGGATGCGTTGATGAATTGGTACTTCGGATATTGGTAATTAATCCAGTGAGGGATTCCTTCAACGATTAATAATCTTCACCAATCAGGCTTTTACAGGAGTTAATGCAAGATAAAGATCATGGAGGGGATAAGATGAAACCAATTATCGGTATAACGGCTTTTGCAGAGGATGATTTGTCCTCAAGATTAAATGCTGCTTATAGCAAAAGTATAATTGAAGCAGGGGGTATTCCACTTATAATTCCACTTGGAGTTGAAGAGGATGTAGCACAAATTTTATCTTTAACGGACGGATTATTACTATCGGGTGGCTATGATGTACATCCATTCCTCTTTAATGCAGAACCTACACCAAAATTAGGGAAGGTTCATCCAGAAAGAGATTCAGTGGAGCTTGCTTTAATTAACGCGGCCAATATTCGGAAAATGCCGATTTTCGGAATCTGTCGGGGGCTTCAAATACTAAATGTTGCGTTTGGAGGCACAGTCTATCAGGATATTGATAGTGAGTATCATAGTAAAAAATTAATAAAGCATGTGCAACAAGCGGCAAGAGGCGTTGCAACACATTATGTTAATCTATCACCTGACACATTATTAAAAACGATTATTGAGGAAGAAAAAATTGCTGTGAATTCATTTCATCATCAGGCAATAAACGTAGTAGCTGAAAAGTTGAAAGTGATAGCAAAATCTAGTGATGGTATCGTTGAAGCGGTAGTGCATGATGAATTACCATTTTGTCTAGGAGTACAATGGCATCCTGAAGAGCTAGCCATAGCAGGAGATGAAATATCAAAGAAACTATTTGCTGCATTTGTAAAGGCAAGTTTGAAATTTAAGGTAGAGTCATAAAACTTTATAAGCATTTTGTAAGGTGTAAGGAATCCATTCAAAAGTGGGTTCTTTTTTAGTGTATAAAATGGTTCAAAACATAAGAAAAAGAGGAATATGCTCATTATGTGAACATAATATCCTCTTTTTATATTTTAATATTGAGATACTTTTAATGTACACGACGATATAAACCTACAACATGTCCCAAAATAGAAACTTGATCTACGATAATTGGCTCCATCGTTGCGTTTTCAGGCTGTAAACGGAAATGACTTTTTTCCTTAAAGAAACGCTTTACAGTTGCTTCATTTTCTTCAGTCATTGCTACGACAATATCACCATTATCAGCTGTTGATTTTTGTTTAACAATAACTAAATCTCCGTCTAAAATGCCAGCTTCAATCATTGATTCACCCATAATTTCTAGCATAAATAATTGATCTTCACTTGTCCCATAAATATCTGGTAGTGGGAAATATTCATCGATATTTTCAACAGCAGTTATCGGAGAACCTGCAGTAACCTTCCCAACTAATGGGACATGAATAACATGTTGCTTTTGAATAGAATCCTCTGGTTCTAGAATTTCAATAGCACGTGGTTTAGTTGGATCGCGTCGAATCAAGCCCTTTTGTTCTAAACGAGCTAAATGTCCATGAACTGTTGAGCTTGAAGCAAGTCCAACTGCTTCACCAATCTCACGTACAGACGGTGGATACCCCTTTGCTCGTACTTCTTCTTTAATGAACTCTAATATGGCCTCTTGTCGTTTCGAAACTTTTTTCATAATTGCTCACCTCTTTTTTTATTCATTCTACTTATTAGTAGTATAACAGAATGCGAACACTTAAGCAAACATAGGTTCGAAAAGTGTTTGACAAAAACATTTGTTCGTACTATTATGAGAACATACATTCCGAACAAACATTCTTGAAAAGGGGTTATAAACATGAACTGGTTAAAGAAAAATCCACATATTACAACTTTATTAGGAGCTTGTCTACTATTTGCAGCATATCTTTTTATAACAGACCCAGGCGATGTAACATACACAGAAATTGAAATTGCACATGGTGATAGCTTATGGTCGTTAGCCGATCAATACCGTGGTAAAATGAAAACGGATGAATGGATTAAGCTTGTGAAAACAGAAAATGAATTATCGAACGTACAAATCATTGCTGGTAAATCACTAGTTATTCCAGTAGTGGGTGACCAACCCTACCCTATAAATTCAATTGAAATTGCGAGAAACGAAAAATGATAATGAATCAACAATCGGCCGTTGTCTATTGCCGTGTGAGTACAGAAAAAGAGACACAAAGTTCCTCGTTAGAGCGTCAGCAAGAGGAGTTGATGCGCTATGCTAAAGAACAAGGATACGAAGTCAAGCGTGTTTTTAAGGACAAGCATAGTGGCTATGATGTGGAACGTGAAGGTTTACTAGAAATGCTCGATTTCATAAAAGAAAAAGAAATAAATGCATTATTTGTGCAGGATGAAACACGTTTAGGACGTGGAAATGCTCGAATGGCAGTATTGCATTTATTGCAGAAAACGGAAACTGATGTTTTTTCTATGCGAGACGAGGGACCTTTACAATTAAATGAAATGGATACGATGCTCCTGGAAATTTTAGCAATCGTTGAGGAGTACCAGCGCAGAATCCATAATGCTAAAATACGTCGTGGCATGCGTCGTGCCGTTGAAAATGGTTATCGCCCGGAAAACAATTTATCTAACCGTGGAAATCCAAATGGTCAAGAACGTAAGGATGTTCCTGTAGAAGAAATTGTCAACCTACGTAATCGTGGCTTCACCTTTGAGGAAATCGCCATGACTCTTAGAGGACTAGGCTTTGATGTAAGCAAAGCTACAGTCCATAGGAGATATCGGGAAATTCAAGAGAGAAGCGAACAAATAAAGTGACGTTTTAATCAGTGGGAGTATGTCGTCCCGCTGATTTTTTTATTTTTAAATGCTCTAAGCGCCCAAAGTGACGGATAGAAACGGCGAACTAATGGATAGAATGGCGAAAGTGACGGATAGGATCGTCAAAATGATAGATAGACCAGAGAAAATGCCGGTTAGAACCCAATCGACGATAAGAATAAATTAACTAAAATTCATTTACTAAATTGCATTCATTATAGAACGGTATCCAGAAGCAAATTTAAAATAAGAGAAGTAGCGATTTCTACCTCTCTTCCTCACATATTCTCTATAAATTCGAAAACAATCGTGTTTTCTATGATTTTATCAATTCCGAAACTATTCTATATCCATTCCTCATCTAAGACAGAGTAATAGTATTCATCCCACCACTCATCTCCATTTGGAATACATTTTTTAAAATAGCCCTCGCGTCTCATACCGATTTTCTCCATTACTCGATAGGATGGAGTATTTTCTGGCTGGCATGTTGCAATAATTCTATGAAGTTTTTTTTCTTTAAATCCGTAATTTAGTACAGCTTTTGCTGCTTCAGAGGCATATCCATTATTGTAATAGTTCGGATTCAATACCCAGCCGATCTCATACGTATGGTCACCAAAATATTGATGGAAAACAATATGACCAATTACAATATTTTCGCTTTGTAAAATAATAGGGAAGTATTTTGCTTGTTCACCGCTATTTTCTGATACAAAATTTCGAGCTTCTTCTTCATTAAAAACGCCCTCTGGAATATACTTCATTACATTTGGATTCGAAGTATATTCATAGACAGCTTGCCAATCTTGAATCTTAAATTCTCTTATTAATAGTCTGTTCGTTTTGATAAACATTTCACTTTTCCCCCAATTCATGAAATTTTACATTTGTTTTATTTTCTATTTATTTATCAGCTCATCAATCTTTTTATTCATTTTTTTCACTTCTGATTTGTTATATAAATAAAATAACAGCCAAATTAGAGTAAATAGCAAAACACTAAAGAATAGCATTAACATAGTTATTCCTATAGAAGATGTGGGAAGCCAATTTAAAAATAGTGCAACAACAATAAAAGTACCTAAAGAAATTGCAAAATGGATAGCTGTTTGTAGTAAAAACGTTAAACGTTCTACTTGATAAATATAGGATGGTAATACACAAGCAAGCCCTACAATAATTGAACCTAGAGATTGTTGTATAAAGTCTGCCGTAATAGCTTCTAAAAAAATATCTCCAAAAATCCAAGAACCAAAAAGATTAATAAAAACAAAAACTGTACAGCCCATACTTACACCAAACGCTACATTTTTAAAAAAATGCACCTATCTTAAACCCCCAAACGCTTTTTAAATTGTTTTCGATAATTACGAGAAATTACTTCTTTAATGCCTAAAACTAGCTCAATTTCCATTGTTCCATTAAATGAAGCTTCAATATTTTTAACTTTTGTTAGATTTATAATTGCAGATTTAGAAATCCGTATAAAATCATTCCCTAATTGTCGCTCTAACTCATATAAAGGTTTATTCAAAATGAGACGATTATTATCTTCGTCATATAAAGCTAATTCTCTTCCTTCTGTTCGAATAACAATTATTGAATTTGGATCAACGATATATGTTTTATTATTTGCTATCCCTGTTAAAATTTGTTCTTCTTGCTCTTGTTGTAATAAAGAAATAGCAGCTTGTATCGTAGGAGTAAGTTTTGCTGTACAAATTGTTACATGTGGCTCTTCATACTCCGAATCTATTTTTACCTCTATTTTCAGCTTTATCACCTCTCAAAAAATTATAGCATATACAGCGTTTTGGAAAATGTAGGTCATTCTTTGAAAAAGGCATCTTACACAATCATAACAACATGTTACTCCAAACGTATTGTTGGGGTGCATTTCGTTCGTTATATTGAGTTCAGGTAAAAGGAGGCCATGGCTATTATGAATGAATTAACTACTTCAAGTGAAAGAAATAAAACTGGTTGGATATTAGTAAGTATTGCAACTATGCTAACAGCTAGTATAATCTTTTGGTTTTATAATAATCCTGAAGGTTTTATTGAAAATGGAATTGGCTTAAGGACAGATGTATTTTCGAATATATTTATTTGGATTTTTACGCTTTTTATCATAACCGGATACATTGCTTATACACTCATTGCAATCCCTTTTGTAAAAGCACATTTATTCACTATCTCTTGGCTTAAAGTAATTGGAATATGGGCTGCCATTGTGACGGGGATAGTAGAAGAAGTTGTTTTTAGACATTTACTTATGGAATACTTATTAACTCTTGCATTTTCTGACGTGACACAAATACTAATTTCAGGGTTACTCTTTGGAATTGCTCACAGTGTGTGGGTACTTTTGAAAGGAAATTGGAAGTTTGCATTACCTGCTATTATAAGTACCACAATATTAGGAAGTCTTCTCGCAACGCTTTATATTGTAGCTGGACGAAGTACCTTTGCACCAATCCTAGCTCATATTTTAATTAATATGTTTATTGAACCATGGCTAATGTTATCTGCTGTTTCTGGAAAATGGGATGGTAACGAAAAAAGAATAAATTGATTATGTATATATGTAAAATTTATTTTTGCTCCCCTTAGGCAGACAGATTAAAAAAATCTGTCTACCTAAGGGGAGTATTTTTTTATAGTCCGAAGTAAGCATCCGAGTTGAAATTAAAGATTTTAAAACATGGGTTTTTATATCCGTGAATTTAGTAAATAATATAAAATATCACCGACTACTTTATCAAGTTGCCGATTGAAATGGAAGGAGAAAAATCGGAGAAGTATCTGAAAGACTACAGTTAAAGCTTATCTATCAGAAGAATATTCTTTACAAGAGGTTGTTCGAAACTACTCTGTTTCTGATATACGTGTTTTAAATTCAAAAGTATTCTAGTCATAGTGAATTAAAAGAATCAGGTAAAGGAATGAGCCAAGTATGACGAAAGGGAGAAAAATAACCATTGATGAACGTATTCAAATAGTAGACTGTTTAAAGCACCCGAAAAATTATCAGTTAACAGCGCAAACTTAGATTTCACTAATTTAAAAAGTGATACTAGAAAGGTTGGTATAACTGCATTTTAAGGGAATTCATGCTATACTTTGCATACCATATTCATTAAGATATGTATTGAAAGGTGTGTAATTATGTTATCAAAAGAAAAAATTAACCGAATCAATGAACTTTCTGCTAAGGCTAAAAGTGGTACATTAACAGAGGCAGAAGCTAAGGAACGATCAGCGCTTCGTAAGGAATATCTAGATACATTTAGAGCAACGATGCGTGATACAATTGAAAACGTAAAAGTGGTAGATGCTGAAGGAAATGATGTAACGCCAGAAAAAGTTAAACAAGCGAAAAAAAATAAATTTCTCAATTAATGTGACACATTTTTATAAAGTATGTTACAAATCGTTAATAGTATAACAAAACCATTGTTTTCTGAAGCAATGTTGACTAAACTGTATAAGAACAATATATAGGACGAGAAAGGATGTCACAAAATAATGACTCAACATGCGGATCAACTAGCGATTAACGCTATCCGAACTTTGTCAATCGATGCAATTGAAAAAGCAAACTCTGGTCACCCAGGTTTACCGATGGGGGCGGCGCCAATGGCTTATACGCTTTGGACAAAACAACTTCACCATAATCCGGCTAATCCAAAATGGTTTAACCGCGACCGTTTTGTACTATCTGCAGGTCATGGCTCTATGCTTTTATATAGCCTACTTCATCTAGGTGGCTACGGCTTACCAATGGAAGAGATTCAAAACTTCCGTCAATGGGATTCATTAACTCCAGGACATCCTGAATATGGTCATACAGTTGGGGTAGAGGCAACAACAGGTCCTCTAGGTCAAGGTATTGCTATGACAGTTGGTATGGCAATGGCTGAACGCCATTTAGCAGCTACTTACAATAAACCAGGACATGACATCGTTGATCACTATACATTTGCACTTTGTGGCGATGGCGATTTAATGGAAGGTGTAGCAGCTGAAGCTATCTCCTTAGCAGGTCACTTAAAACTTGAAAAGTTAATCGTTTTATACGATTCAAACGATATTTCTTTAGATGGTGATTTAGAAAAATCATTCTCAGAAAATGTCCAAAAGCGTTTTGAATCTTATGGTTGGAACTATTTAAAAGTTGCTGATGGTACAGATGTTGAGGAAATTAACGTAGCTATCGAAGAAGCTAAAAAATCAACTGGCAAACCAACACTTATCGAAGTGAAAACAGTTATCGGTTTTGGTTCACCAAACAAATCAGGTAAAGCTGCTTCTCATGGTGCACCACTTGGTCAAGATGAGGTTGTTTTAACTAAAGCATCTTATGAATGGGCACACGAACCATTCCAAATTCCTGCTGAAGTATATGATACATTTGCAGCAGCAGCTAATGTTCAAGGTGCACAATCTGAAGAAGCTTGGAATGCTAAGTTTGAAGCATATAAGCAAGAGTTTCCAGAATTAGCAACACAATTTGAAAACGCAATGAATGGTCAATTACCAGAGGATTTCGCTTCAGAATTACCAGTTTATGAAGCAGGTAAATCAGTAGCTACTCGTTCTTCTTCTGGAGATGCAATCAATGCAATTGCGAAGAAGACACCATCATTCTTCGGTGGTTCAGCTGACCTTGCTGGCTCAAATAAAACAACGATGAAAGACGCTGGAGATTTCTCTGCTGACGATTATGCTGGCCGTAATATTTGGTTCGGTGTACGTGAGTTTGCAATGGGTGCTGCTATGAACGGTATGGCACTACACGGCGGTCTTAACGTATTCGGTGGTACATTCTTTGTATTCTCTGACTATGTTCGTCCAGCTGTACGTCTTTCTGCACTAATGGGTCTTCCTGTTACTTATGTATTTACACATGACTCAATTGCTGTAGGGGAAGATGGTCCGACACATGAACCAATCGAACATCTTTCATCTTTACGTGCAATGCCAAATCTATCTGTTGTTCGTCCAGCTGATGCAAATGAATCAGCAGTTGCATGGGAACTAGCAGTAGCATCTGAAAAAACACCAACTGTTTTAGTATTATCTCGTCAAAACTTACCTGTTCTTGATGCATCTATTGATACAGTTCGTGAAGGTGTTACTAAAGGTGCTTATACAGTGTCTCCTGCTACAAAAGAAGTGGCAGATGCCATTTTAATTGCAACAGGCTCTGAAGTTTCACTTGCAATTGAAGCACAAAAAGCACTAAAAGCTGATGGTGTGGATGTGGCAGTTGTTTCAATGCCATCGATGGATCGCTTCGAAAAACAAGACGCTGCTTACAAAGAATCTATTCTTCCAAAAGCTGTAACAAAACGTCTTGCAATCGAAATGGGCGCATCATTCGGCTGGCATAAATACACTGGTTTTGAAGGAGACGTTCTTGCTATTGATAAGTTCGGCGCTTCTGCACCAGGTGAATTAGTAATGGAAAAATACGGATTCACAGTAGAAAATGTTGTAGCGAAGGTAAAAGCGCTATAATTAATAAAATACCGCAATACTCAGTAGGTTAAATCTCCTCTGAGTACTGCGGTATTTTTTCATGTTTAGAGGACTTCACTAAAGAAATCCAAATAGCTGCACAATGAATTAGCAGCATAACGACAAAACAGTAAAAGCCCTTGGAACTTCCCCCAATGTTAAGCTCATCAGCTATTATGCCACTAAACCAAAGCAGCTGACCTGTGACAATTACTGAGAGGCTTGCAAAAAGTAAACAAAACCAAATAGATACTTTTTTTATAATCACAATGATGAGTAGTAAAACAGCAAAAAGTAGGGTAGCTTCAAAAATCGGATCAAGAAGTGAAAACGTATTTTCATTTATGAAATGCTTATAAGTAAATCGAGTATCCACACAACCCCTCCTTAAAAATAATAACGTTTTTGGTAATAAAAGGTTTCTTGGATTAGGAAACTTATTTAGTGTTAATTTCCATTTGGTATACAATGATAAGTGTAGGTATCGAACTAGAAATGTTGAGGGGTATTTAAATGAATTCACAAGCTATACTCACACAAGTAAAGAAAACTTTCTCAAAATTAGATTGTACAGGTGGCGGAGTTATTATTAATAAACATGGTCAAACCGTACTAGAAGAATATTTTGGTGTGCAAGGACAACAACAAGACGCGAAAAGAGTGGGACCACATACTCTTTTTCATCTTGCTTCAGTTCGTAAAACATATGTAGGGTTTGCTGTAGCATATGCGATATTTCATAACTATATTGCCTCAATAGATGATAGACTAAGTGATTATTTAGAGAATGAAAAAGTTTTTGCCGATGTATCAATTAGACATCTACTAACGCATACTCACGGTTTAAGTCGCCAAAATGAAAAAGTGATACAGGAATTCAAAGCAGGCTATAACTGGGCATACCGAGATATCAATGTAGAACTACTTGCACAAGTTATTTTTAAAGCTACCGGAAAAACTATTGCGGAAATTGTGGATGAGCAAGTATTTCAAACATTATCTTTTACTGAAACAAATTGGTTCAGTGAAAAAAACGAACAGCATATAGAAGTAATACATAATGATAGTCCATTTTGGTATGAAAGCGAAGTATGTGATGGCAGTAAAATGAATATGTATAGCTCATTAAGAGAGCTAGCTCAGTGGGGGCAAGTGCATCTTGATAAAGGGAGTTTACATGGAAAACAAATTATATCTGAAGAAATCATACAGTTATTGACGGTAATTCAATCCCCAAATACTAAACCAAAGAATTTGCCCACTAATGGCTTTTTCTGGTTTGTTCAGCCTCAATATAGAGAAGGGATTACAGAGTTAAGCCCAATATTACCACAAGGAAGCTTGCAATTGCTTGGTTATACAAGTGTTGCATTATTGGTAATTCCAAAAGAAAATATTGTGGCAGTTCGTGGATTTAATAGCTTTGGTTCATCTGAAGGGTTTGATTACATCAAAGATATTCATGATTTTGGTTCTATTGTATATCAATCAATTCAATAAAGTTATAACAATAAAAGGGGGAGCTAGTAATGAAAAAGTATAGCGTAGTGTTATTTGATTTAGACGGCACAATATCTGATCCTAAAATAGGGATAACAAAATCTGTTCAATATGCTTTACAAAAAATTGGTATTGTTGAAGAGGATTTAGATCAGCTTGAAACGTTTATTGGGCCACCATTACAGATTTTCCGAACGAGAAAGCCTATGCAGGGTGTAGCCCGTCTTTAGACATGGGATGAAAGTGAGGTCAGACAAGAGGTAACTATTGCTACCTTAATTGTCTGAAAGGGTGTTATACTCCATCTATAGACTAGTAAAAGTCTATA
>NZ_JBFTHS010000034.1:0-50670 GCF_056394365.1 Lysinibacillus sp. 10T31 | reverse complement strand
TTCCACATAATGCTTGATGATTTCACTCGATACGTTTCCTGCGGTAGATACAAAATAGGAATGTGTTCATTGGCTTGGCAAATGTTGAAGATGAGGAAATTCCTCTCTCAACTTAAATGTATCAGCTTTATTTATAAATGCAACATACATACAAAAAAGTGCGGAATTTTCGGATACTTGAAGTACCACAAACCTTTCAGTTTTTTAGTAGCACTCCGTATCCGACCTCACTCTCATCCCACACCTGAAGGATTGGGCTTTCCCGTTCGGAAAATCTGTAATAATGAGCTTTTAGAGGGGATGGGGAGTTATTGTCTTAGAAGTAAGAAGAAATCAAGTGGATATTTAAATAAGAACAAATGGCTAAACAATAGATTTGAAGAAGGCTTGAAATATGTGCAAGTAATCGACAATAAAAAACAAGTAGGGTTTATTGAATATATAGAAGCAGAAAATTCATCAAGAGTGGTTCATGCAAATGGTTATTTAGTGATTCATTGTTTATGGGTAAGTGAAGTCGGAAAGGTTACGTACTCAATTAATCAATAAATGTTTAGAGGATGCCAAAAAGCAAGCCAAAAAAGGTGTCGTTGTTATTTCTAATTCAAAAACATCTTGGGCGCCAAGTAAAGAGATTTTTTTGAAAAATGATTTTCAACTTATAGATACGGCGCCATATGATTTTGAATTACTTGTCTACCCATTGAGCAACAACGTAGCCGAACAACCCTATTTTCCGAATGATTGGGAGGAGAGATTAAAAAAATTTAATAACTTAACGATTTTACGTACATTCCAATGTCCATATGTCGAAATTGCCACAGAAAATATTATAGCTGGTGCAAATAAATTGAATATACCAGTTGAACTTATTGATCTTAAAGATAGAGAAGAGTTGATGGAATTTTCACCAACCCCGTACGGTATTTTTTCTGTCATTTATAAGGGGCAGCTTCTTACTTTTCATAGGTTAACCGTACATTCGGTGATAAAAAAATTAAAAGAACTGAGTTAAAAATTTATTAGTGCAAATCTATATTAAACATTTGTATATAATATAGAATGAACTTAAAATATCGATCTTTAAACTACGAATGTTAAGATACAAGTTCAATCACCCCAATTTTCACCCTAGGAAAAAAGAAGGGGGAACCTTTGATATACTAGTATTAACTTCACAAGCGTTCAAAATCGGTGAAAAATACAAAAAAAGTATATTGTCGTTCATGAAACAGACAATACAAGCGTTGGAGCTGATGCTGACGCCCATGCTCATCTGCAGTTAAATGGCAACAGTAGGGAAGAAGTAGATGATAAGGAAGCTGTACAATCATTGAACATTTTTTGGGAATGCTGAGGAGAGGATATGTAATTTCTAATATTCTATGAGGATTTTAGTTGACTGCTTCGAGGAAACGAGTAAAATAGAAAAGCAGTACCATTATATACCTTCAACTTAGCAGATAACAGAAGTGCTTTTAGGAAGTGCTTTTAGGGCACCTTTACTTTTATAAAATCTAAAGCAAAAACATTTACATAGAATAATGTGCTTAACAATATAGTGATTAAGAAATGCTGGATTTTATGAAGATTGTTGTAGGACAAGATTTGTCGTGAAATTTTGACAGTCTTTTTCTTTTCGTCTTCTCTATAACCTGTTAAGATGGTAATAGTGTGACAACAAGTTAGTGTATATGAGAGTGGTGACAATCAAGATGGATGAACAGAAAAAAGATAGTATAGAACAGCAGCCGGAACAAACAACCCCTGCTGAAGTAAAACCGGCAGGGAAATTTATACAAATGAAACCGTTTAAATTTATCATGCTGATGTTCTTTACAATCCTTATTACTGCAGGTTTAACGATATTTGCGTTAACATTCGGAGAAAAGAAAGTAGTTGAAGTGAAAGTACCGACTGGACGTGCGGAATTTTCAAAATTATACGAAGCCTATGATTTGCTTAAAAACAACTATTACAAAGATATCGACGATTCAAAAGTGGTCGATGGCGCTATTAATGGCATGTTTGACGCTTTAGGTGATCCGTATTCTGATTTTATGGTGAAGGAAGAAGCAGATCAATTTAAGTCTGGATTGTCTTCTAGTTTCCAAGGAATTGGTGCGGAAATTCAAGAGCGTAACGGCTCTATTACAGTTGTGTCACCTATTAAAAATTCACCTGCTGAAAAGGCGGGGCTTTTACCGAAAGATATTATCTTAACTGTTGATGGAAAAAGCATTCATGGCTTAAGTGCATCTGAAGCGGTAGCTCGTATTCGTGGTGAAAAAGGAACATCTGTAAAATTAACCGTGAAACGAGAAGGAAACGCTGAGCCTCTTAATATGACAATTGTCCGTGATGAAATTCCGGTTGAAACGGTTTACGGAGAAATGCTTGAAGGGGATATTGCCCATATTCAAATCACGTCATTTAGTGAAGATACAGCAAAAGAATTTGAGAAGATTCTTGCAGATTACGAAGGTAAAGGATTGAAAGGTATCGTAGTAGATGTACGTCAAAATCCTGGTGGCTACCTAGATGCTGCAATAGAAATTTCGAATTTATTTGTTCCAGAAGGTAAACCGATTGTACAAGTACAACAAAAAGACGAAGAGCCGAAAATTACAAATGCTATTGCTGGTAAAAAATACAATGTTCCAGTGACAGTCCTTGTTGATAGCGGCAGTGCTTCTGCTTCTGAAATATTAGCTGGAGCATTAAAAGAATCTGTCGGTGCTAAAATTGTTGGAGAAACATCTTTTGGTAAAGGTACAGTGCAAAATGTCACAGCATTAAAAGATGGCTCTAACCTTAAACTCACAACAGGTAAATGGCTTACACCAAATGGTAACTGGATTCACGAAAAAGGGATTGCTCCAGATGTTAAAGTGGAATACCCATCTTATGCATCATTACCTTACTTAGATCCATCTATGGAAATGAAAAATGGCGTGCAGTCTAACTCTGTAAAAGCGGCACAAGAGATGCTAGAAGTTCTAGGATATGAGCCTGGTACAGCAGACGGTATTTTTGAACAAAATACAGAACGTGCAGTGAAAAAACTGCAAGCTGCAAGTGGTCTTGAAGAAACTGGTGTGTTAACGGGCGAAACAACGTATGCTTTAATGGATGCAATCCGTGCTAAAATAAAAGCAGATGATCCTCAATTGTTAAAAGCAAAAGAACTGCTTATTGGTACACCAGCAAAAACTGAGTAAACTACAAACTAACAAAGTAGCTGTCGCAGCAGGCGTCTCTAATGGCCTTTTGCGACAGCTTTTTTTATGGAGGTAATAATTATGAAAGACGTATACTTATTTAGTGGTTTTTTAGGTAGCGGAAAAACATCCATGCTAACAGATGTTATTCGACAACTAAAGGATAAAGATTTAAAGCCTGCTGTCATTATGAATGAGCTTGGAAAGCTACCATTTGACTCACAGGCTGTGGAAAAGGATATTCCGTTAAAGGAAATGCTAGAGGGCTGTATTTGCTGCTCTGGCGCTGAAAAAACAGAGGCACAGATTCAATCTCTTCTATTAGATAGTGACTTTGATGTCTTAATTATTGAAACAACAGGTGCTGCACATCCTGTAGAAGCGTTAGACGCTGTTTATTCACCGTTATTTGCGGAAAAGTTAAATGTCAAAGGAATTGTCACGGTTGCTGACTCAAAGCTGTGGCTAGATCGAGAAACATTGACTCCGCAAGTGCGCTCCTTATTTATGGAACAAATTCGTCACGCGCATTTATTGCTGGCTAACAAAACAGATTTATTAACTGAGGCAGAACAGGCCCAGGTTGTTTATGAGCTACAAGGATTTAATCCTCATGCTTTTATTTTGCAAACTACAAATGGGCGAGTACCGTTACGTTTATTAGAAGAATTAAAGGCAACAGCTCAGGTGGATAAACAAGATGTTGTGAAAGCCCCAATAGCATCAATGCATTTGGGTTCACGATTAGTTGAATTTAAAGACGTTGACTTTACACAGGAGCAATTTGAGGATTGGGTACGTACATTGCCTGAAACCGTGTATCGAATGAAAGGCTATGTGCCAATTGAAGGTGTAAAAAATCCTATGCTGTTTCAATATGCGTATGGCATGGTCCAATGGCTTCCAGAATACGTAAAAATGCCTGCAAAACTCGTAATCATTGGTGAAGATGTAAGTAGCATAAACGTTATAGGTCTTAAATAAAAGATTAGGCTTCTCTATATAAACATATAAAATCTGCTGATTCCTACTAATAAGAAACGAATGTTCTGTTTCTGTTTTCTTATTGACGTAGTAATCAAAGCAGATTTTTTTTTGTACTAGTAAAATAAAGTAAGTGTGTTTCGGTATTTTAAGACTTTATTTGGCGTGTTAATCTATTTGAATATTGAAAATAATTGATAGTTTTTTAGGGGTGTCAACCCTATTTGAAACGTAAGTATTTCATAGACTGGCGATACTTGCTAAAAAATATTGCTAAAAACCCTCTATTTGATGCGAATTTATTTCTCTGATGGTGTTGTTAGCAGATGTTGGCAAGAAATTTATTAAATTCGTACTTTACGATTGGATGCATAGAAGGAGGAATTGCAAAAATGAAAAAAACACTAACTGCAATTTGTGCAACATTTTTATTAGCAGCTCCAATTCAAATGGCTTCCGCTGCAGAAAATACTACAGAGGGGAACACAACTACAGACTGTAATAAAGTTTATTCTTATAAATGGTCAAATCAATGGTCAGACCAATTAGCAAACCAATTGGCAAACCAATTGTCAAATCATAAGTGGAATGTAAATCTACCACAAACACAAGCACCATCAAAAGAAACACAAGCACCATCGAAAGAAACACAAGCACCATCAAAAGAAACACAAACACCAAAAAATAATCAAACGACAAATAACAATACACAAACAACAACAAATAACAATACACAAACAACTCAAAAAGATAATACAGCTACTAAACCAGCTCAATCTACACCATCAACATCTACTAACTCAGATGTGAATGCTTTTGAACAAGAGGTAGTAAAATTAACAAACGCTGAACGTACAAAAGCTGGATTAGCACCATTTAAAACGGATGATAAATTGATGGCAGCTGCTCGTGAAAAATCACAAGATATGCAATCTAAAAACTATTTTTCACATACAAGCCCAACATTCGGTTCACCATTTGATCGTATGAAAGCTTTAGGAATTACGTATAAGAGTGCAGGTGAAAATATTGCACAAGGTCAACGTACACCTCAAGAAGTAGTACAAGCTTGGATGGATTCACCAGGTCACCGTGCGAATATTTTAAATGAGAAATTTACGCATATTGGTGTTGGCTATGTGAAATCAGGTAACTACTGGACACAACAGTTTATCCAAAAATAATAATAGCTTTATTGAATAATAGGATGTCCACTAAGACGTAAAATCTTAGTGGACATCTTTTTTATATTTATAGTTGAAGTGCGAAATTAAATGTTATGTGGACAGGGAATTTTACTTTTATAAAAAAAGCAAACTAGAAATTTGTCTTGTTTGAACTTCGGCAAAACGAGAGGTTGATTTCCATTCCAACTAGGCGATTTACTGGCGGTGTCAGATGAAGCGCTTGGGGCAACAAATGATTTTTGCGCGAAAGCGAAGCGACAGCGGCAAATGTTTACTGTGCGAAAGCAACAGGATGTTGGTCACGAAGGCGTTATTACAGGACGTGATGGTTTTAGCCTTCGTTCCTTTATTGCTGATCCTCGAGAAGTCGCCCAGTCTCCACTACAAGGTTTTTTTAAAAATTTCCTGAAGTGTGGTGTAACGTTAGGAGAAGAAGATTTTCATTCATTCTAGTTACTTCTTTAAATGAAAAAAGCAAACTAGAACAAAGTCTAGTTTGCTATTGTTGTTTTGGCCGTACTTTTAAATCTTTTTTGAACAAATATTAAACGTATTAATAAAGTAATTGCACCTGTAGTCAGACCTGCCACTAATCCAATCCAGTATCCAAATGGCCCGAAGTCTGTCTGAGTAGCCAGTACATATCCGACAGGTAAGCCGATAATCCAATACGAGATAATGGCCATAATAAAGCTCATGGTAACATCCTTGTAACCTCTCAAAGCTCCTTGTACAGGCGCTTGGATAGAATCAGATAGCTGGAATATAGCTGCGAATATTAAAAAATGACTGGCATATTCTAGCACTTTGCCATCAGTCGTATACATATTGGCAACAGGCTCTCGAAGGATAAAAAGGATACAAGCTGAAATAAAGCTAAATAATATCGCGGTTCCAACACATAAATAGCTATATAGTTTAGCATCGTGCAAACGGCCAGCGCCTATTTCAAAACCTACTAATATTGTAACACCCATCGAAATGCTAAGAGGCACCATATAGAGCAGGGAAGTGAAATTTAAAGCTATTTGATGGGCTGCGATAATTTCTGTACTAAAGCTACTCATCATCATCGTGACAGCAGAAAAAATACTCGTTTCTGCAAATAATGATATTCCAATCGGTACACCAATGATTAAAATTTCCTTCCAACGAAGCCATTCTAATTTTGGCCAGTCATGGAATAGGCGGAAGCGTTCAAAGGGCACGCGTTTTGCAATAATCCATACTGTGATCAAGAAAACTAGCCAGTATGTAATCGCCGTTGCAACGCCTGCACCGACTCCGCCAAGCTCGGGTGCTCCAAATTTGCCGAAAATAAAAATATAATTCAACACAATATTAATAGGCGTTGTAAGTAAAGTAATAATCATTGTGACGCGAGTTTGTCCAAGTGCATCGATAAAACAACGCATGACAAAAAATAAAAAGAGTGGTATTAGTCCAACGCACATCGCATAAATATATGATTTAGCAATAGTATGTACAGAGGCTTCTAAATTCATATTGCCAAGAATCCAATCAATACCAAATAATAATATAATTAAAATAAGTATCGATAGTGCGATGGCTATATAGATTCCTTGCTGAACAACCTTCTTTGCTGCCAGCTCTTTTTTAGCGCCAACAAGCTGTGAGACAATAGGTGTGATTGCAAGGAGAATACCAGATAACCCAGTGTAAATAGGCATCCAAATAGAGGAACCGATTGACACGCCAGCTAAGTCAGCGGTACCGTACCGACTCGACATTAAAATATCGAAGAAAGAAATAAGATATATAGCTACTTGTGTGACTAAAATGGGTACAATAATTTTTAATAGTAATGCATATTTTTCTTTTAATGTAGTTGTCTGATTCATAGTGTAAATCTTCCTTCATTAACATAATTAAATTAGTATAGCATACTTAATAGAGGAAAGCTGAAAAATTAAAAGCAGCTTCATCTATATCTTTTCGTTCGCATATAGTAAAATAAAAGACTGTAAATAAAACGTAGTGACTGCTACAATGGCTTTTTAACATCTTTAAGCGAAATGTTTTTTGTAGCGAAAGCGAAGTGTCAGCTACAAATGGAATAGGAGAATTAATGTGAAACAACAAACAATCATTTTAACCGGTGGAGGGACAGCTGGTCATGTATCGCTTAATCAAGCGATACTCCCGTCTTTACAAGAACTAGGTTATGATGTCCACTATATTGGCTCAGACCAAGGCATTGAAAAAGAATTAATAGGCGAGGCGTTTCCAAGTGTTCCGTTTTACGGTATTTCAAGCGGGAAATTGCGTCGTTATTTCTCAATGAAAAATTTTACAGATCCTTTTAAAGTGCTTGCTGGAATTATGCAGGCTTTTCGTATTATCAAAAAAGTGAAGCCACAAGTAATTTTTTCAAAAGGTGGCTTTGTTTCTGTACCAGTTGTCATGGCTGCAAAGCTTGCTGGTGTACCGGTAGTCATCCATGAATCAGATGTTACACCTGGCTTGGCCAATAAAATTGCGCTGCCATTTGCATCACACATCTTTACGATTTTTGAAGAAACATTGCAGCACTTACCGAAAGAAAAGGCAACATGCACAGGCTCCATTATTCGCCAAGAGTTATTTATGGGAGATCGAGCGGAAGGTTTATCATTATGTGGCTTTACAACATTAAAACCTGTTCTTCTTGTAATGGGAGGGAGTCTAGGTTCAGTTGTCTTGAATGATGCACTTCGTCAAAATTTACCAGAGCTTGTAAAACAGTTTCAGATCATTCATTTGTGTGGTAAAGGAAATTACGACAAAACATTTGAATCTACACCTGGTTACAAGCAGTTTGAATATGTGACAACAGAATTACCGGATTTATTACATGCTGCAGACTTTATCGTCTCACGTGCTGGTTCCAATTCGATCTTTGAATTTTTAGCACTTCACAAGCCGATGTTATTAGTGCCATTATCTGCACAGAAAAGTCGCGGTGACCAAATATTAAATGCCAACTTATTTAAAAGACAGGGTTACGCGGAAGTATTACAAGAGGAAGAGTTAACAAAGGAATCCTTTAAAAAATCAGTTCATGTGTTAACAGAGCGCAAAGCAGAAATGGTTTCAACAATGGAGAAAACTCAAAGACCGAAAACGCCAGAAGAAATGGCGAAATTGATTTTACAATATAAAAAGTAGGCTCCTTACTTGTATCCAACTGCATAGCTTGTACTTATATAACAATACAGCAATAATATGTACCAAAAACAGAAAAAAGCTATGTGCCTGTCATCAAGACAGAGCACATAGCTTTTTTTATGAAAATTATATAGATTACATCGCTTGTTCTTCGCCTTCTGCCATTTGATTGGCTGTTGTCAGATAGAACAAATCTTTTGGAATTTTATATAAACTAAATTGCGCCTCGCCACTGTTAACCTGTGCTAATAATGTTGGGTGGCTTTCATTTGCGCTCATAACATATGGTAGCTTTAAGGCTGCACGCTGAGATTTTATATTTTCAACACGAATACGGAGAAATACCGTATGGAAATTATATTCAAAAAATAGTTCATTCAAAAAAAGCATTTTCGCCTTTTGGTTATAACCTTGACCTTGATAAGGGAGTCCAATCCACGTTCCTAAAAAGCCTGCACCATCCTCGACATCATGAATGCTTATGGTGCCGATTGGTTGACCCCAATCATCAGTAATCGTCCTTGAAATAGCGAGTCCCTTCGCTTCTTCTTCAATCAGTTGTTTTGTCATAAACCAATATTCATCAGCTGATGTGGCTTTTTGACGGACAAAAGGGAAAACAGAAGGGTGTGATAATAGCTCATAGAGCTCTGTACATTCATGTAGGTCTCGATGTTTAAGCATACGAAACGCCTCCTTTACTAGGGTAGTTAAAACAATTCCTTTAAAACATAAAGAAGAAAACTAAAATTCGTACTGGAATTAAAACCCAAAGAACTAGACGTTAAAACTATGATATCCATAATCTCCCGCTGTCTTACTGATTTTTCGACCATACCGAAAAAAGGCTAGTTTTTTTAATATAATATAACAATCCTACTGCTTTATGCAATCATTTTCCTCGCTAAAACAAAAAATAAGTTTATTAGTCAGTAAATTCTGAAAAAATAAACAATTGCATAGATAGTTAAATTTTGTATATTTCTATTTTGGGGGAGCATTAAGTCTAAAATATCAATTTAATGAGTGGAAATATTTATAATATGTTTCTTTGGGATTACGTTATTTCAAAGAAAGAGGTAAAATATCAAAAAATAACCTTAAAAGGATAAAATTTTTCCAATTCGTGAAGGGTGATTCTTTTAAATTATGTTATAATAGTAGTATTGATTTTTTTTGTATATACAAAAACTATATAAAAATTCTATATTAATATTAACGACTTATGGGGGTGACATGACAGCATGGAATATCTTTTAAGCGAAGATTTATTTGATAAATTGTTTATTGGCAAAGATTTTGTCTTTTTAATGAAAAAAGTGGGAGACGACTATCAATATATTCGCTTAAATAAAGCAGCTCGAGCTTTGTTTTCACATGAGGCTATTGGGAAAATGCTTTCTACCCTTACCTCGAGTCGCAAAATTTTTTCTGTAATTCAAGAAAATTACAATCAGGCAATTGAAAAGTATAGTCAAGTTGATTATATGGATTATGCCTATTATAAATCTGAAGTTCGTAAATATGAGACATCTGTTCGGCCACTTAAACATAATAATGAAGACTATATTTTAGCCATCACAAAAGAAATTCTCTATGATCGTAGCATTGAAGATAAGTTTTTATTCCTACGCTCAATGTTTGATCATGCTTTTTTTTCGACAGTCATCTTATCAGCTGAAGGAGCTATTTATGAGGTGAACTCCAGCTTCACGGAAGACTTTAAATTAGATACTGAAACAGTTAAACAACAATTATTCATCGAGCTACCAATTGTTCCTAAAGATGAAGTAGGGAATATACAGAGCTATTTACAAAGTGCAGCTATGGGCGAAAATATTGGTGAAAAACTCATCAAGCTTCATACACTGGATAAAAAAGAGCGCATGTATTTAGTTTCACTATCTCCAGTCATGCAAAGGGATAATTCATTTGCTATTTTCCTTCTCATGCAAGATTTTACACAATACACTGAACAAAAAGCGGAGTTACGCTCAAAATCTCATGGTTTAGAGGTTTTTAAGGCTGCTCTAAATTCAGCAGCGGCCATTGCAGTTTTAGATAGTGATGCTAAAATTCTAGAAGTTAATGATTTGTTTTTAAATGCGACTGGTTTCAAGGCTGAAGAACTAATAGGTCAACCTTATAAATTAATAGAGCCTCGTGACAACAAGGATAATTTATTACAATTAATTACTAAAACACTTAGAGCGGGGAATATTTGGCGAGGCGAGCTATGCTACCGTACAAAATTCCATGCTGATTTTTGGGTAGAAGCAGCCATAGTTCCATTAAAAAATGAATTCGGCGAGACAGAACAATATTTATCCATTAACTATGATATTACGGACAAGAAAAGAATGTTAACGGAATTGAAAAATATTGAACGCACATTCCGTCTTATAACAGAAAATACAAATGATTTGATTGTCATTACAAACGAAGATGGCATTATTATTTATACCTCGCCTTCCTATGAGATTTTCTTAGGCTACGAAAATGTAGAATTACAAGGTCAGTTTTACAGTAACATTGTCGATGAGCAAAGTAAGCAATCTTGGCAAACGTTTTTAAATAATTATTCGGGACAAACGGAAACGCAGTTTGAGCTACTGTTAAGGGCAAAGGACGGTACGCCTGTTTGGACAGAAGGAAATGTAACGGTTGTTCATGATCCAGAGCGTGAAAAAGTTTCTCAAATCATGATGTTATCTCGTGAAATAAATCATCGGAAGGAACGCGAGAATGATTTATTATATTTAGCTTACCATGATACGTTAACACAACTACCAAATCGTCGTTTTTTACAAAAGGAGTTTCCGAAACTATTGGCAGAAGCGCAAGAACGTAATGAGTGTATAGCTATGCTCTATATCGATGGGGATGACTTTAAGCATGTTAATGATCGGTACGGCCATGACATGGGGGATGAATTTATCCGGAATTGTGGGCAAGTTTTAATTACGGCTGTACGTAACCATGATTTAGTTATACGAATGGGTGGCGATGAATTCATTGTCGTCCTAACGGGTTTAACTCAGGACGACAAGACGAGACATACACAAATGATGGATATTATTAACCGCATTCGTAATGAACTAAAAAAAGGTTGGACGATTGAATGTCATCACTTTGCACCAACTGTATCCATTGGCATCGCTTATTATCCAGATCACGGTCAAACATTAAATGAATTGCTAGAATTAGCAGATCAAGCTTTATATAAGGCGAAGGAAATTGGGAAAAATAATCTCTATATTAATGACATCTAATCAATTATGCCTTGCAATAATTGTAGCTGACGCTTCGCTTTCGCTACAGATAAACAATGCGTCCGGAATCGGCTTTGTGCTTATGCCTGCGTGATGCAGGTCAGTTAGCCGTTATCGCATGGATTCGATAACGGCTAACATCCTTTATTAACTCCTTTCCGATTTTGTGACATTAATTGCTGAAAGAAGTTAAAAAAAGTCTGTACAAACAAGTAGTTACTTGTGGTACAGACTTTTTGTTTGGTGTTATGCTATAACAGTATTTAAGAGGAAACCCCTCATAGTTATTTTAGAATAGAAGGTGAAGAAATGCCTAAAAGAATACTTTTGGTAGAAGATGAGAAGCATATCGCTCGCTTTGTGGAGCTGGAGTTAAAGCATGAAGGTTACGATGTAATCGTCGCTTTTGATGGACGAGAAGGACTTGAGCTAGCCTCATCCGATAATTTTGATGTGCTGTTATTAGACGTTATGCTTCCAGGGATAAATGGAATAGAAATTTGTCGTCGAATACGCACGCAGTCAAAAGTGCCTATTATATTGTTAACGGCTCGAGATGCTGTAATGGATCGTGTAGCTGGCTTAGATGCTGGTGCAGATGACTACATAGTAAAACCGTTCGCTATTGAAGAACTACTAGCTAGAATTCGTACTATTTTACGTCGGATCACGCCAGATGAAAAAATTGGGGAATCATTACATTTTAGTGATATCGAAATCGATGTAGCGGCATATGAAGTAATTGTACAAGGGAAAAAGCTTGATTTAACAAAAACAGAATATGATTTACTTAAATTATTGATAGAGCATAAAAATAAAGTTTGTACACGCGAACTAATTTTAACCTCTGTTTGGGGGTATGATACGGATATAGAGACAAATGTCGTAGATGTATATATCCGGCATTTGCGAAATAAACTACCTGGTGATATGAATGCATATATCGAAACAGTTCGTGGTGTTGGGTACGTGATGCGCGAATGAAAAAAATAAGAGATTATTTAGTCAATCAGTCATTACAAAGAAAATGGATGCTAACTTCTAGTGCTGTTATATTTTTTAGCTATACGATTATTTGTATTGTCGTTTATATTTCATTGCATAATTGGCTAATAAATGATGAGCAAAGTAAGATTAAACTTACAAATGATGATTTGATTTCCTTTTTGGAGTCACAAGGACCCAATCTTACTGTACAGCAAATTCAACAAAACACGGGTCTTTTAAAAACCATTGTGGATCGAGATCAAACCGTCCGAATGTTTAATGCAGATGGTATTGAGATTTTAAGTATTAATAATACTTCGCAGGCTGCGCCACTAACCGTATTGCATGAAGTTGTAGAAATGACAATTGATAAAAATGATGCCTTTGTTATTAATGAGCCGATTCAGCTTGGCTTCTTTAAAGGGTATATTCAAGTTGTTCATCCATTATCTAAGTTTCAGTCGTTAATGCATTATTTATTGACTGCCATGCTCATAGCGGGGGTAGGAGGATTAGTGTTATCAGCCTCAATTGGCTATTATCTAGCTAATTATTTGATAAAGCCACTACATGCGTTACGTGCATCCATGAAAACTGTTATGGATAAAGGGTTTAATGAACCAATTCAATTAACTCACACGTCTCATGATGAGATTGGCGATTTATTGAAAATGTACAATACGATGATGAATGAATTGCAAATATCATTTACAAAGCAACAACAATTTGTAGCGGATGCTTCTCACGAATTACGAACGCCAATTCAGGCAATTGAAGGACATCTCTCCCTTTTAAAACGATGGGGGAAGGATGATCCAGAAATATTAGAGGAATCTATTGATACGTCACTAATGGAAATTGCCCGGATGCGTAAAATGATCGAAGAATTACTAGAACTTGCACGTCGTGAAGAAAAGGACATCAAAAGTGAGGCTGATGCAGTAGCTGTTATAGAAGCGGTTATAGAGGACACAAGACTCCTTCATCCGGATGCTCGAATATCGCTGTCGAAAGATGGAGAAATAGGGCGATTATTTATAACAGAAAATGCACTTAGCCAAATTGTTCGTAATATAATAGAAAATGCAATTCGTTATTGTGAAAAAATTCCTGAGATTCAAATTGTACTATCTGTCTCAGAAAAGGAAGCATTAGTAAAAATAGAAGATAACGGCATTGGTATAGCGGAAGAAAACATTCCATACATTTTCGATCGCTTTTATCGAGTTGATGAGGCAAGAAATCGTCAAATAGGCGGTACAGGCTTAGGGCTTAGTATTACAAAAATGTTACTTGAAAAATACAATAGTTCTATTGAAGTCAAGAGTGATAAAAATGTTGGAACCGTTTTCTTACTGAAATTCCCGCTGAAATATTGAGAAAAATCCATGCTTTATTTAATTATTTCATCCTTTGAGAAAAAAATTGCTTAATTTGCTAAAAAGAGTTGTATTTTTTGTGAAGAGTAGTAAGATTGAGATGGAAAAAACGTTCTTTAAATAATGGATAAGATGTCAAACATCCTTTAAAAGAACGGAAAATTATTATATAATTAATTGTAATTTAATTAATGGAACTGCCGAAAGGCAAAATTTGGAGGTCATTTTTCATGTCGAACAACGTTACAACTGTAAGTTCTCCATGGTCAGCTTTCTCTGGTCCTAACCTAGGATATGTGATGGAGCAATACGACTTATTCTTACAGTCTCCTGAAGAAGTAGAACCGGAGTTAGTATTATTATTTCAACAATTTGGTGCACCAGTAGTAGTAGAAGGTGAAGTAGCTGTATCTAGTAATGTAACAGCAGCTCCTGCTGGCGATTACAAGAAAGTATTAGCAGCTGTGAAATTAGCAGATGCAATCCGTACAAACGGTCATTTAGCGGCAGATATTTATCCTTTGAAAAACCGTGAACTACAAACAGCTCAAATTGAAGAGAGCGCGTTCAACCTTAGCGCTGCAGATTTAGCTGAAATTCCTGCAGCAATCTTCTTCAAAGATGTGCCAGCAAACGTGAAAAATGGTAAAGATGCAATCGATTTCTTAAAATCTGTTTATACAGATAAAGTAGCATTTGAATATAACCACGTAGTAGCAACAGAAGAACGTGATTGGATTCAAGCACAAATTGAAACAGGTTCATTTAAACAAGCATTAGCTTCTAATGAGAAAAAAGCTTTATTAGACCGTCTAACTCGTGTTGAAAACTTCGAGAAGTTTATTCATAAAACTTTTGTAGGTCAAAAGCGTTTCTCTGGTGAAGGTTTAGATACTCAAATCATTTTATTTGATGAAATTTTAAAAACATCTGAAGCAAATAATGTAGAAAATGTACGTATTGGTATGGCTCACCGTGGTCGTTTAAATGTATTAACACACATTTTAAATAAACCATACGATATGATGTTCTCTGACTTTGCACATGTTTCTAATGATTTATTTATGCCAGAAAATGGTCGCCTTGAAATTACTAAAGGCTGGACTGGTGATGTTAAGTACCATATGGGTGCTTCATATATGCGTGAATCTGGTATGAACGTTAAGCTTGCTTATAACCCATCTCACTTAGAAGTAGGAAATCCGGTTGTTTTAGGTACTGCTCGTGCAGCACAAGATGACACTTCTAAACCAGGTCAAGCTGTTCATAACCGCACAAAAGGATTAGGTATTCTTGTACACGGTGACGCTGCGTTCCCAGGTCAAGGTATCGTAACTGAAGTATTAAACTTCGCAAAAACTGAAGGTTTCACTACTGGTGGTACAGTCCACATCATTGCTAACAACATGATTGGATTTACAACTGAACTACAAGACTCTCGCTCATCTGTTTACTCTTCTGACCCTGCTAAAGGTTACGAAGTACCAGTTGTGCATGTGAATGCAGATAGCCCTGAGTCTGTAGCATTAGTAGGTCGTTTCGCAGCTAGCTACCGTCAAAAATTTGGTAAAGATATCATCGTAGACCTTATCGGTTACCGTCGTCATGGTCACAATGAAACTGATGATCCAACTGTAACAAACCCAGAAACATATAAATTAGTTTCTAAACATGAGCCAGTTCGTGCTTTATATGGTGCTCAATTAGCAGCTGAGGGTGTAGTTTCTGCTGATGAAGTTGCAGCATTAGATACAGCTATCTATGCAGAAATGCAAGCAGCTTATGATCATGTAAAAGAAATGGCAGATAAAGATGAACACAAGCATTTAGAAATGCCAGAAGAATTAAAAGTAGAATTCCCACAAATTGATACAGCAGTTGGTGCGGAACGTCTAGAAAAAATTAATGAAGAGCTTTTAGTGTTTGAAGATAACTTTGAACCACAGAAAAAACTTGGCAAAATTTTAGAAAAACGCCGTGATGCATTTGCTTCTGCAAAAATCGACTGGGGTCATGCAGAAACTTTAGCTTATGCAACAATTATTCAAGATGGCACACCAGTACGTTTTACAGGTCAAGATGCACAACGTGGTACGTTCTCTCAACGCCACTTAGTGTTACATGACAAAAACAATGGCAATTTATTCACGCCACTTCACCATATTTCAGGTGCAAATGCATCATTTACAGTACACAACTCTCCACTGACAGAAGCTGGGGTAGTAGGCTTTGAATATGGTTACAATTTAGAAAATAACAATGTGTTGTCAGTTTGGGAAGCGCAATTTGGTGACTTTGCTAACATGGCACAAGTTATGTTCGATAACTTTATTTCAGGTGCACGTGCTAAATGGGGTCAAAAATCTGGTTTAGTCATTCTTTTACCACATGGTTATGAAGGTCAAGGTCCAGAACACTCTTCAAGCCGTATGGAACGTTATTTACAAATGTCAGCTGAAAATAACTGGTTCGTAGCAAACTGCTCAAACGCAGGTAACTACTACCACTTATTACGTCGTCAAGCAGCATTGTTAGGAACAGAAGGCGTACGACCACTGGTAGTTGTATCACCTAAGTACTTACTTCGTCACCCATTGGCTGCAGCAAATGCTGATCAATTAGCAAATGGTTCATTCCAAGAAGTAATTGAACAACCAGGCCTAGGTTCAAAATCAGAAGCTGTAGAACGCATTGTATTGGGTTCAGGTAAAGTAATGATCGACATCGCAGATCGTATTAAAGATGGTGAAGGCTTCGATCACTTACACATTGTTCGTGTAGAACAACTTTACCCATTCCCAAAAGAGCAAGTTGCTGGTATTATTGCTAAGTATCCAAATGTAAAAGAAGTTGTTTGGGTACAAGAAGAGCCTAAAAACCAAGGTTCTTGGAATTATGCATTAGAAACATTACACGACCTTTCAGAAGGTAAAAAGTTACGTTATGTAGGCCGTCCTGCAATGAGCTCGACTTCTGAAGGTGATGCAGATTCTCATAAAGCAGCTCAAGCAGCAGTTGTAGAAGAAGCAGTTGCTGAGCCTGTAAAGGTTAAATAATCACATATTAAAATTTGAGAGCCGGGCTACTTGCTGCTTAGGCAGTAGCCCTTTTATGTGCACCAATGCACGTTAATTAAAGGAGGAAATGAAAGTGGCTGAAATTAAAGTCCCTGAATTAGCAGAATCGATTACAGAAGGTAGTATCGCACAGTGGGTAAAAAAAGTGGGCGATCGCGTTGAAAAAGGTGAATTCATCGTTGAACTTGAAACAGACAAAGTAAACGCTGAAATCATTTCTGAAGAAGCGGGAGTTTTAACTCAAATTTTAGCTGAAGAAGGCGAAACTGTACTAGTAGGTCAAGTTATCGCAGTAGTAGAAGCTGGCGAAGGTGCAGCACCTGCTCCAGCAGCACCAGTTGAAGCAGCTCCAGCTCCAGCAGCGCCACAAGCGGCACCTGCTCCTGTTGCAGCAGCTCCAGTTGTAGAAGAAACTTCTGGTGAGCGTGTAATCGCATCTCCAGCAGCACGTAGACTTGCTCGTGAAAAAGGTATTGACCTTGCTGCTGTATCTCCAGTAGATCCACAAGGCCGTGTACGTGTACAAGACGTAGCAGCTCATGGTACAGCTCCAGTGGCAGCTCCACAAGCAGCTCCAGCAGCACCTAAAGCAGTAGCAGCTGTAGATGAATCACGTGTAACAGTTGAAAAAATGAGCCGTCGTCGCCAAACAATTGCAAAACGCTTACTTGAAGTAAAACAATCTACAGCAATGTTAACTACATTCAACGAAGTAGATATGACAAACGTTATGGCTTTACGCTCTCGTAAAAAAGACCAATTCTTCGAGTCAACTGGCTCTAAACTTGGTTTCATGTCATTCTTTACAAAAGCTGTAGTTGCAGCACTTAAAAAATACCCATATGTGAACGCACAAATCGCTGGTGATGAAATTCACTTAAACAACTTCTTTGATATCGGTGTAGCTGTATCAACAGAAGAAGGTTTAGTAGTACCAGTTGTACGTGACGCTGACCGCAAAAACTTTGCTGAAATTGAAGATTCAATCGCAGACCTAGCGAAAAAAGCACGCGACAAAAAATTAGGTTTAGCAGATCTTCAAGGTGGTTCATTCACAATTACAAATGGTGGGGTATTCGGTTCATTAATGTCTACACCTATCATGAATGGTACACAAGCTGGTATCCTTGGTATGCATACTATCAAAAAACGTCCAGTTGAAGTGAATGGTGAAGTAGAAATTCGCCCAATGATGTACTTAGCTCTTTCTTATGACCACCGTATTATCGATGGTAAAGATTCTGTAGGCTTCCTTAAAACTGTTAAAGAATTACTTGAAAACCCAGAAGATTTATTATTAAATTCTTAATTCCTGAGTTTATTAAAACCCTGCGAACATTGTTTCGCAGGGTTTTTTTGCTTGTCATAAAACATTCTTCATTTTCAGGAATATTTGTAAGAAAGCTTCATGTAGTTATAAAGTATATAGTATAAAAGAATTTAATTTTGTGGAATAACAGATTCTTTTGAATTACTAATGAAGAGCCTTTGTGATAAAAAAATGAGAATTTTCCAAAAATAACATCTTTGTATTTGTAAAAACGAATACACGTTTATAAGTTGATTGGATTTGGAGGGAAGCCAGGCTAGGCTACTCCTAAGGTATCAGCAATAGTGAAACGAAGGCTAAAAGCATCAAGTCCTGTGATAACGTTCTTCGTGACCAACATCCTTTTGGCCTAAACGCTCATCGGATACCCCCAAGAAAGCGCCCAGGCTGAACGGAAATCAACTATCACGGGATCTTAATGACTAAAAATTTAAGCACTATTTTCAACTTTGCAAAGTTGCTTCTAAGGATTTTAGAAGAAAAAAACCCTAATATTGTAATTAGTCAGAAAAGTAATAAAATTATCTTGACGAACATATTAGTTTTATAGTAGTATCTTAATATCAATTAAATAAACAAACCTCACATTTATCCTATTGTGAGGTAGAGGCGCGGTATTTATTAGTTCATTGTTGAGTATAAGCAAGCGAAGACGCAATGAAGAAGGAACTATCGCCGAAGTATAAAAGGAGCTCGTACTTTTATGCTGGGTCTGCAGTGAATAAGTGCAGGACTGTCCTAGTAAATTTCTTTCCAGGTTTACTAGGTTGTGCTATCTCGGAATTTTGGGAATTATAGTGAGGATTTGGGCAACTGTTAAAAAAGATAAGACCTAAGTTCAGAACTTAGGTCTTTTTTGGTACAGTTGTCTTATTTTTTTACAGAAAAGGGGAGTTTTACATGAAAAGAAAATGGTTGGTATTAATGTTAACCGTCATGACTGCAATTTTGTTAGCAGCTTGTGGTACTGGTGACAAAAAAGATGAGACGTCGTCTAGTGATGGGGGGGCAAATACTGATAAGGGTGAAAGCGGCGGTGTGTTCCGTATAGGGATGGAAGCAGGCTATGCTCCGTTTAACTGGACACAGCAAAATGATTCAAATGGCGCAGTGAAAATTGCGGATAATGCAGAATATGCGGGTGGTTATGATGTGCAAATGGCGAAAAAAATCGCTGAGGGCTTAGGAAAAGAATTAGTCATCGTAAAATTAGAATGGGATGGCTTAGTACCGGCACTGCAATCAAACAAAATCGATGCAATTATTGCAGGTATGTCGCCTACTGCTGAGCGTAAGAAAACAATTGATTTCACTGAAAACTACTATACGTCTGATTTTGTTATGGTTATTAAAAAAGGCAGTAAATATGAAGATGCAAAATCTATTCAAGATTTCTCCGGTGCTAAAATTACATCACAATTAAATACGTCTAACTACGATGTTATTGATCAAATTAAAGATGTAAAAAAACAAACAGCAATGGATAACTTCCCAGCAATGCGTGTAGCATTAGAAGCTGGAAAAATTGATGGTTATGTAGCAGAGCGTCCAGAAGGTATTTCGGCTGCTGCTGCAAATGATAAGTTCACGTATGTAAAGTTTGAAAAAGGCTTCGATACGGATATTTCAAATACATCTATTGCAGTTGGTTTACGTAAAGGTGATGCAGATCTTGAAAAAATCAATGAAATCTTAAAAGGGATTTCGGAAGATGATCGCCAAAAAATTATGGAAGAAGCAATTCACCAACAACCAGCAGCACAATAAGATGAATGCACGGGCTAACTGCTAGTCCGTGCAATCCCAATACAATTTTAAAAAAAGAATCTCTTTAAAAAATAATAATGTCTTAGCTAAAAGTTTCATAAGATATAAGAAAGAAATGGCCCAATCAAAAACGGTAGATAGCTAAGACACGACTTTAACGAACAAGCAACACGACGTTGTTAGGAGGAACATCATGAGTCTTGAATGGATTATTTCTATTGTTGAGAACAACTGGCAAATGTTTTTACGAGGTGCGTATTATACATTACTTATTTCGATTTCTAGTACAATTATTGGTGCACTTATCGGATTTTTCATCGGAATTATGCATACCATCAAGGTTCGTAAAAAAGGTGTAAAGTTCTATAGCTTAAAGCTCATTAATTTTATACTAACATGCTATGTTGAATTTTTCCGTGGTACACCAATGATTGTACAAGCTATGGTTGTATTTTACGGATTAGATATGGCATTTGGTATTGATATGCACTTTATTACGGCGGGGATTTTAGTTGTTTCACTAAATACAGGTGCCTATATGGCTGAAATTGTGCGTGGTGGTATTGTTTCCATCGATAATGGGCAGTACGAGGCCGCATCGGCAATTGGTATGAATCATTTTCAAATCATGCTACATGTTGTATTACCACAAGTTGCACGAAATATATTGCCTGCAACAGGTAACCAATTAATTATGAATATTAAAGATACAGCAGTATTAAACGTTATCGGGGTTACGGAATTATACTTCCAAACAAAGTCAATAGCAGGTAATAACTTCCGCTATTTTGAATCCTTCTTTGTAGCTTGCGTCCTTTATTTCATCATGACATTCACAGCATCAAGAATTTTACTGTATGTAGAAAAACGACTGGATGGACCAGATGCATACCGAAAAGAACAGAAAGAAGCAATATAGGGGGACGAACAGATGACAGTTATTAAAATAGAGCATTTAAGTAAATCATTTGGGCGTAACCAAGTGTTAAAAGATGTAAATTTCCAAGTAGAAAAGGGTGAAGTTGTCTGCTTAATTGGTTCTTCCGGATCTGGTAAATCAACACTACTACGCTGCATTAATTTACTGGAAACACCAAGTGGTGGTCAAATTATTTACAAAGGTGAAAACATTTTAAACGAAAAGCATAATATCCAAGAATATCGTACACATTTAGGCATGGTATTCCAGCAATTTAACTTATTCAACAATCATAATGTGCTAAAAAACTGTACAGTTGGTCAAATGAAAGTATTAAAGCGTTCGAAGGCAGAAGCCGACGAAATTGCTATAAAATTTTTGCAAATTGTTGGTATGGATCAATACGTTAATGCGAAACCAAGGCAACTATCTGGCGGTCAAAAACAGCGTGTAGCGATTGCGCGAGCATTGTCAATGAGCCCAGATGTAATGCTATTTGATGAACCGACATCAGCTCTTGACCCAGAAATGGTTGGTGAAGTGTTGAAGGTAATGCGTCAGTTAGCGGATGCCGGGAATACAATGTTAATTGTTACACATGAGATGGAATTTGCCAAAGAAGTAGCAGATCGCGTCGTGTTTATGGATAAAGGTGTAATTGTAGAAGAAGGCCCGCCATCACAGGTGTTAGTAAACCCTCAGCATGAACGAACAAAAGAGTTTTTAAAACGTACATTAAAATAACGTTCGATTACAATAACAAAAAAAGTGAGTCCAAATTAATGGGCTCACTTATTTTCTAGAATTCCATTCTGCGTATAAAATAAAGCAAATTGCAAATGCAACGGCTAGGATAAAAAACCATTGCGGTACACCACCAAAGCTCATATTAACACCTCGAGTAAAAATTTTATTATTGATATGGTAAAAAAACGATAGTTACGGAAAAAATATGGTCTTCTATGGTTTTTTTCTCCACAAAAGTTGAAAAATATTATAGAATAAGCAGTAGACATTAGCTTCGTGCTAGTAAAGAGAGGTAGAGAGATTATGTTACATTTAAAATGGAAAGATGCGCCAACAGTACGCACAGTTACTTGTAAGCATACAAATGCATCAAAATATTTAGTTTCAAACGTATTAACAGTAGGGAAACAATATGATGTAAAAAATGAAACAGAAGAATTCATTTTTATTATCGATAACACTGGTAATATCGGTGGCTACTATAAAGATTATTTCGAATAAGCAGTAGGTTTGAATGAAAATAAACGGGTGGTTCAGATGATTTCTGAGCCACCCTTGTTTGTTATAAAAACGAAATCATTCCCTCTTAAAGGTCTTTAATTCAGCTACATCCTGTAGATGCTGTTTTTCTTGTTCTGTAGCTGTATGAAGGGCGAAGACGTCTTTGATAGCTGTTTTAAGCTCATGCTGTGTTTCTTTAAATTTCGATACTTGCTGCTCAAAGGAAGGGCTCGTGAAACGATCGTTTGTTCGTGATAATCTTTCCTCTAGCTGCGCGTAGTGATGATCCATGTGCATGGATAACATCATGGCCAATTGATTTTTCCAAAGTGGTATAAGGGTAACGATAGAAAATTCGATTTTTTCCGCTAGCGTTTGATTGGACTGCTGTATCATGCGTATTTGTGGCGCAGTTTGTAAGGCAACCTGCTGAGAAATTTGTAGGTCGTAAATACGTTGATCTAGACGTTCGATTTGGGCGGCAAAATCATTAAGCTGTTGAATAGCTAGAGGCTGTTTCGTAGCCTGTACACTAGTAACCTTTTCAGGAAGCTCAACTTCAATGGCTTGTTGCTTTTTCATTTGTCCTGCTGCAATAGCAGTCGCTAACTCCTCAAAGAACCCTCTATTATGTGCATAAAGTTCCTCTAGCATTTCCACATCTTTTATCATTTGAAGCTGTGCACGCTCAAGCTGAACACCAATTCGTTCTACATGGATGCTAACACGTTCAAACTCCGTTAATGTTTGCTTAACTGTAGGCTCTATTTTACCAAACATTTTTTTAAAAAAGGACTGCTTTTTTGGTTCTAATGCGTTAGGGTCCACACGGTCTAACGTTTGCATTAATGAGTCTAACATTTGACCAATTTTTGTAACGTCTTTTTGTTTGACTTGTGCAAGCATGCGATCTGCAAATTGAGAAAGAGCTCGCTGTGAGCCTTGCCCTAAAGACAGGACAGATTCAAAGTTTGTCAGGTCAAGTTGACTAGCATATAGAAGTGCTCGACTTTGTGCAAGAGGCGACAGCGTTTCATACGTCGCCATCGCCTCATTATTTTTAGTTTCCAAATAAGATTGCACAAGAGGGGAAATACCTTGTATTGTATTTAGTTGAAATGCGTGTTCATTTGCTGTCACTTATCATCGCCTCGCCATTCCAATTGTTCTTTTCGTCTTATATTGGAACGATTCGCAAATTCGATTTCCATTTGAAGATGGTCGATATCGTTGGAAAGCGCATCCTTTAAATCAATTTGAATCGTATCATTTAAATCTGTAAGTGTTTCTCTTGTTTTTGATAATGTAATTTGGATTTCCTTATCCTTCACAGGCTGTCTCGATAACATCGTATATTTATCCGTTAATTCGACAGCTGAAGGAAGGTGTGCATAAAAAAACTGTTCTACATTATAAAATTTACGTGGATCTGTTTTAACAATTTTCACGATATTTTTTGAAATACGTGTCATTTCGAGTAATTGCTTAAATGCAGAAACAGAGCGTACACGTAAGTAGTTTTGACTTAATGTTTGAATGTTTTTATTGGCTGCTTTAAGTTGTGTTTCAATATGTTTGTACTCTTCTTTTGTTATACCTGCTATTTGCATGAATTTCTTTTTCTGTCTATACTTCAATACCCCTGTACTTGACGCGTATGTTCCAGCAAACAATAAACCACCAAGGAAGAATCCTGGATTTGCCGCAAATGCTGCGATAGAAACAGTTGTGAGAGAAATTAAGAAGCTAGCGGTATGTCTAGAGAAAAACTGTCCGACACTGAGCATGTTTCTTCCTCCTAGCATTTAAATATGTCTATATTCTTATACGAAATAATCGACATAAAGTTTCAATGAAAAAATAAACCTTACATAAATTTTACTGCTATTTGTAAAGTTTCTCAATGATATTACATAAGAACATGAAAATCCTTTGCTTATTAGGAAGAAAAGGGGATAGACGAAAAAGAAATCAAACTAAATTTCCGACATTGCTGTTTCTCTGGAAAGAGGGATAGGCCCTGTCGAAGTTCCATATAGAATCGTCAGAGCGACGGATGGAACTATCGAAGTGACGGATAAAGTCGTCAGAGCGACGGATGGAACTATCGAAGTGACGGATGGAATCGCCAAAGAGACGGATATAGCCTCCAACGAACGAAAGCCCTGCCGAAGTGACGGATAGAATTGCCAAAGCGACGGAAAGAGTTCCAAACGACGGAAAGCCCTGCCGAAGTGACGGATAGAATCGTCAGAGCGACGGATGGAACTATCGAAGTGACGGATAGAATTGCCCAAACGACGGATAAAGTCTCCAACGACGGAAAGCCCTGCCGAAGTGACGGATAAAGTCGTCAGAGCGACGGATGGAACTATCGAAGTGACGGATAGAATCGCCCGAGCGACGGAAAGAGTCCCCAACGACGGAAAGCCTTGCCGAAATGAAGGAAAGAATCTCTATACTCAGGATTAATAATTCTCATTATATTGTATTCAAATTTAATGTGATTCGCGAATTTTTAGATCGCTTCACACGTTGTTAGTCAAATATTTATTTATTAGTATTGTTTTTTCACGGTTGTTCATTCCTCACCATCATCGTTATATTTGTTTTTTTTAACTAATAAGCTATTCGAGATTTATATCTCAAATACACTTATATTTCGAGTCTAGCATCACGTCCACTTTAAGCTATTCATTAGACTGAAAATACTCTAATTGTTCTGTCAAAAGAGTCGTCCCATCAATTGTATAGTGCTCAAATTGCCCTAAATGTTTTTTATTATGAGCAAAATAGATATAGACGACATTTGGTTCATCTGAAAATATAACGTTTACCCAATAACTTGGAAGACCTGCAAAGTGCCATTTGCATTCTATAGATTGAATAGCTTCCTTTTGATAAGACATATCTTCAATCAAATAGTTTTTAATTCTTTTTTCATATAGTTGCTTTTTGATTTGTACTGTACAAAATGGAAGAAGCAACATGAATAATAACGCAACTATCAAAAACTTTTTCATTTGACATCTCCTTAAACAAGTTCGATCCAATATTCAAGTGAACAACTTTTTTTAATGGAAGGCTTTTATTATTCAAGAAAGAAGAAATGTAAAGGGGAAATAAAAGCAAGTAATTAGAATTAACTATTAGGGCATATGAATTGGATGGTTCGGACATGGTCGAAACTGTATGAGTCTATAATATTTCGAAAATTACCGTTTATTTCAGCCGAAAGATTGATGCGAATGGGTATTGTTTTTATTATATTATTTTACAAATACATGTGAAATAGGAGAATGTTGTATATGAAAATTAAATCCCTTACTTTACAAACTGATCATTTACAAACTATGAAAGAATTCTATATTAATAAATTAGGTTTTCTTATGATCGCTGAAAATAGAGATAGCTTTCAAATTCAAACAGGCACTAGTATTTTGGAATTCACGAATAGTGAAACAGGAAGCAAACCATTTTATCATTTTGCCTTCAATATTCCAGCAAACCAATTTGAAGAAGCGAAAATTTGGTTGAAGAACAAAGTCCAACTTTTAATAGAGGATGGAGAAGATGAGGTAAACTTTTCACATTTACCAGCCCACGCAATATATTTTGAGGACCCATCAGGTAATATTGTAGAATTTATAGCTCGTTATGGCATAAACGAAGAAAGCTCAGAGCCGTTTACTATTAATAGTATTTTGCATATTAGTGAAATAGGTCTTATAGTTGATGATGTGTTTAAGGCAGGGAAAGCATTAAGCAATGCTAATATATTTGAAAGAGACCACAAACCGTTAAACGAAAAATTTCTTAACTTTATGGGCATAAGAGATATAGGCGTTTTTCTAATCCTTGCACACCCCGGAAGAAGATGGCTTTTTTCAGACAAATACTCTACTATTTTTCCTCTCAAGATTACAGTCGATAACGGAAGGAAATTAATTGTCAATTATGAAGGTGAGTTAATTATCGAGCAATGATTTTTATTAAGCCTATAACCAAGTGGGTATCGCTTTTTTATAACTTGATAGTTGAAAGATTTTTCCTAATATTCTATTATTTATTATAAACAAAAGGTGATTAACGGAATAATAGGGGGATGAATTATGAGTCAAGTTTGTGTTATCAGCATCTATGTACCTAACATTGAAAAAGCAATTGATTTTTACACAACTGTTTTAGGTTTTGAGGTAAACAAACAGTATGGACCCAAAATTGTAACACTTGTTCACGGAGATTTACCATTAGTATTAGAAGAATCGAAAAAAGCTAAATCAATTCCAAAAGATTCTTTAGGTGTGGTTTTAGCTTTAAAAACAGAGGACATTCATCAAACCGTCAATAAGTTAAAAGAACATAATGTTGAGTTTATTGCAGATGAGCCGATGGATTGTCCTCCAGGAAAAGTTATTAGTTTCAGAGATCCTTTCGGAAATGTCTTAGAGTATTTACAATTTATTTAGGCAAACATATTGACCATATTGTTTCAGAAAGTCACATCTAACAAGGTGTGGCTTTTTAACTTCTTTCAGCAGTAGACATCCACCTATATAGGTGTAAGATGAATGCGGGTTCAACCGAGGCATAATTGATTTTCATATGATTAAAAATAATATTGTTAAATAAGTTAAACAACATTATAATAGTGTTAATTAAATCCAATTATTGAGATAATTTCATGTCTTAAAGTATTTTTCGATATCACATGTAACAAAGATTGCGCTATAAAGGTGACTTTATATGTAAAAAAGGAGAGTCAGCATATGCCAAAAAACATAAAAAATAAGATTGAGATCATGGATACTAAAATTATTTTAGAGAAATACAAGGAAGATATAGAATTAATTCAAAAATCATTAAAACAACTTGAGTTGGAAATTAGTAATTTGCAAAATGAAGGTTTAGTTGAAATAGAACAATTGACTAAAGACTTAAGTAAGTTGCAGATACTTTCAAAGAGTATAAAATTTAAAGCTAAATGTCTTATCTGTAATAACAGTAAAACCATTGAGACATTACCTACTAAATAGAATATTGATATCAAGTCACATCTATTTTGGTGTGGCTTTTGATTATTCTTTATATTTCCAGTGATGACATTTGATTCCGTATATTCTATGATTACAGTCTATTTAGAGGAATTATAATTAGGATTTCAAAGTCACACTCATTATAGGGTGTGGCTTTTTATTATGACATGAAATCCGATTGATGTCTCGAATGGACTTCGATTAATCGATGTGGAATTGTCTTACATGTACCAACACTTGCATACAGTGTTTGGAAGCGTATATTCGAAAGGATGTGAGGGCAAATGAAAGTAACGGTTAAAGAATGGCGTGTAATGTCTGATCACAACAAACAATTACTTTTAAATGCGGTAGCAACTAAATAAAACATAGATGAAAAGAGGAATGAGGACATGCTGCAACAAACACAACACATATTCGAAAAAGCAGTGCTAGAAAGGCAATATCTCATTTAATGCATAAAATTGATGAAATTACTCTTAAAAGTTGGATGATAACAGTAGAATGGCATATGCCACCACTTTAGAAATTCAAGATACATTACGACTCGATATGGTATTTTTTCCGTTATTCAAAGATGTGTCAGACCAACCTTTAGAGGAAGCATTTAAAAATATGCCAAGATTCTTAATAAAACTAGTGTTCCACGGCTATTAGCCAAAAGAGAAACGGAACTAAAAGAAAAATTCGAAAGGGCGCATTTAGAGTGAAATAATAAAGCATCAAAATAATTATTGGCACTTGCTACGGCAGGTGTTTTATGTGGAAGGGAAAAATAAAAAGAACTGGGGTTTTAATCCCAATCCTAATTAGTAAAATATAAATTTATCCCTAGCAACGTCATTTTAGATAAACCGTATTCATTCCATGTTGAAAATAGCCGACAAACTTGATAAACCTTGGTATATCTGCACTATAAAAATAGAGAAGCCAGACTAAACAATGTCTGACTCCATACGTGTATAACCTTTTAAATCATCAAAAAGCTCCAAAGTAAATGAATTGGAATCTGCTTGTGGGCTAACACCCTTTTGAACAAATACCAAGAATTCATCTATCGCTTTTTTTGCTCCTTCAACTTCAACCTCAATTTGATCTTGATTATTTAGTATACAATATCCTTTTAATCCTAGTTCAATCGCTTTTTGTTTAATGAAAAAACGATAGCCAGTCCCATATACATCACCGAAAAATTTAATTAGCGCTCGCTTGTTCAAGCTAACACCTCCTACTAGTTAAAGGGGGGAGCMCCTCCTTTGTGTTTAGTGCATTACACGTTCTTTTTCTAAATATGCAATTAAATTATTGATAAAATAGAGAACTTGCTTAGAAGCTTGATCTACTTCTTGTAAATGAACTTCCGCCTGTTGAATATTCCCAGCCTTAAAAGCCACCGCTGCTAACTTCGCCGATTCATGAACATGTAAATGATATGCGTCTAATTCACGGTATTCCTGTAAGTGTCCGAAACGTTCTACGGTGCGTGTAGATGTATACCATTTACCGAGACGGCAATCAGTATGCGAAGAAACATCACTTGGTTCGACATTTTCAAGACCAAGGAACATATTATAAATTCGCCATTTCCATAAAATATGATCGGCCTTTGATAATTGTAAAAGTGCAATAGACGATAGCTGAACATTATTATGCTCAATAATATCATTGCGGAATCGATTAATTTCTTTACCTAATGAGTGAATATCACTAGATGTGTTATGACTATATTCGCGGATGTCATCTTGAAGGTTAGAAATTTCAATCATTCTTGCTGATACTTCATCAATAGCTGCAGCCTGTTCTTGTGATATCGCAGCTGTATTTGTGACATCCAGATTAATACCTTCAATGGCACTAACTATCGCATTTAATAATGGTAACGATTCTTTGGCCTCTACTGTTGCATCTTTAATAATCTCTGTCGTTTCTGTAATTGAGTTTGACACATCATTTGAATAGCTCTTTAAATGATGTACATTTGTAGTTACTTCACTAAGCGCTGATACCGTTCCCTCAGCAAGCTTTCGAACTTCCTGCGCAACTACGGCGAATCCTTTACCATGTTCACCTGCTCGTGCGGCCTCAATAGAAGCGTTCAAAGCAAGTAAATTCGTTTGATCGGCAATTTGGTTTATTAACGTTACAACATTTTCAATATCATTTACCCGCTTTTGTAATTCTGAAAAGGATTCAACAATTGTTGTAAATGTCTCTTCTGTTTTAAAGATTTCAGAAAGGGCATGCTCAATTGCATTTTTCCCTTGTACAGCGTGATCAACAGATTCAGTTGTTTTTTCAGAAATACGAGAAGACATCCGAGCAACTTCGTTAATAGAAGCGGCAATTTCTTCAGTTGCTGCGGTAGAGGACTGGATTTCTTCGTTTTGTTTATCTAAGCTAAATACTAAATCTTTCATGTACATGATTTTTGCGTTGACATCCATTAAAGAGGAAATTTCAGCGACTACATTTTCAATAGTACGTTCTGTTAATACTTCGATGAGTAATTCCTGGTCAACATTAACAGCAGATTGGAAAGATTTCATATATTCAAATGCTTTATTAGGTTTTAAACCAAAATTATGTAAAATGTATGTAGTAATATAAAATGCAAATTGATTGAAGACGACGATTAGCTTACCCGGCTCATATTGATTCTTTCTGAATAAATTGAAAAATTTAACGGTTTCATCTACATAGTCATCATCACGAGTAGCTAAGAAAAATTGAGTTAAGTATCGATTAATATTTTCTTCACTAATTGTTAGCTGAGAGGAGAGAGAGATTTCTCTTAAATAGTTATTAAAAATAGCATTCATTGAAGGCGTGATATCTTTTAATTTATTGTAGAGAGTTTTTAAATTCTCTTCATCTTGAGCATTGAAATGGTTAAATGCTAGTGTTTTATTAAAACGACCTGTAGCATTTAAATTTGTACCACGCTTTAATAATTCGTCGAGCTCGGCCTTAGGTCGAATACTTGAAAACATAAAAAAATACCTCCAAAAATTATGAATAATAAGGTAATAATAGCATATTACAGAGTGTTTTAATAGACATTTCAAGTGTGTTTGCTAAAATGAAAATATCTTATTACAGCAGGGAATGTGGCAAATATGTATACAATCATTTACATGAAAGCTGATTATGAGCCTTGGTGGAAGTTTGAAGGCTGGGAGGCTTTTATTCAAACAAATGAAACATTTGAAACGGAGGAGCAATTTAAGTCTGCATTACAAACGAAACTGCAGCACTTCCGATTAACATATGACAATGAGGCAACGAAAGAAGGGGGATTTTGGGCATTCTGGTCAGAAGATGAAAGTGTTTTTTGTGAAGCCTGTGATGATGATGTACAAATATATCACGGTATTATCGCTTTAAAATCTGGGAAATAGTAATAAAATTTAGAAATTAATAAAAAAACATTTTTCTTTATTTGACAATATTATGAATGGCGGTTATACTTAAGTTAACAATTTAATTGCTTCACCGGAAACATGAATTCACATATTACAAAAAGTGATCGCGTTAGTACGGTACTCTTTGTAATATGTGAATTTTTCTCATACGCTGAAGAAATTACATATTGTTCACTTTTATTTTTTGGAGGTTTTCTTAAATGAAACAAGGTACAGTAAAATGGTTTAACTCAGAAAAAGGTTTTGGATTCATCGAAGTAGAAGGCGAAAACGACGTATTCGTACACTTCTCAGCTATCGGAGGCGAAGGTTTCAAAACTCTTGACGAAGGTCAAAAAGTGGAATTCGAAGTTGTAGATGGCAACCGCGGACCACAAGCTGCTAACGTAACTAAACTTTAATTCTCAGTAATTAAAATTACTTTCGTTAAAAAAAGACATCCTATTGATATAGGATGTCTTTTTTTGCGTGCTTCGAACAATTTGAGAGTTACAAAATATGATTACTAGTGACTTGCTATATGAAAGAGTTTAGATACTACTATTCATACAGATCAAAAATGCAGTTTCTCAATTTCTGTTAATAAGTTATAATTTTATTATGTAAACTAAATAAATTGCTTGTCTCATTATTTGAGGCAAGCAACGTTTAGGGGAATTATTTACTTAGTATACGTTGTAGCACTTCAACAGGAATAAACAAACCGACACGACCGTATGGATCTTTTTGCGCCGTTGCAAAAACGATCCCGATTACCTCACCAGCAGCATTTATGACAGGACTGCCACTATTTCCCCTATAAACAGGGGCTTTCATCATCATAACAGGCTCTTGCCAATCTTCGAGGTATGTCGATTCCAGTAAAGTACCTTCATTTGCAATGCCTGTAAACGCTAGTGGATTACCAACGAAATAGACATGCTCATTTTGGCTATAGCTAGGATTTTCAGCAAGTGAGAGGGAAGGTAACTCATCACCATTTACTTGTAATAATGCTAAATCTACTTCTGGGAAACTTTGCAGTAACTCGGCACCCATTAAACCTTCTTCAGGGAAAATAACGATTAATGATTGAGCATCTTCTACAACATGTGCATTGGTTACGATTAGTCCATCTGAAGAAATCGCAAAACCCGTGCCTTTACTAGAACCTGTAGAGATCTCTACAACAGCTTTTTTATAGGTTTTTATATCTTCTTGCGCTGATAGCCGTGCAGACACCTTCAAAAATTCAAGAGCTGGAATGGAGTAAATTTGAAAGATAAGTGCAAATGTATTGAAAAATAACACAAATGCCATACTCCAGACAATCCATTTGACAATTGGCTTTCGTTTTTTAGGCTTTTTACCTTGCAGTTGTTCTTCTTGTTCTTGTGCTAGCGCCTTTTGCTGTTCAGCGAGCACAAGTTCAATCAATTCTTCTTCTGTTAATTCTTCATCAGTTGTTGATCTATGTATATCATTCATAAAAACCCTCCTTACCCAAAATGAAAAGCGCCCAAGTAGGACACCTATGAGTAATTCTTATTCAATTTTTTAGGGCCGAGGAAATGACGAAAGATTCCTTATAAGTTGTCGCCATTATCCTCTGAGTTTGTAAGCTGAATAACATTAAAATAGACAGTTGTTCCAGTAGTGATTGATGTCGTAGTTTAATTTTGGTTTATACGTAGACTACTTTAGCTATTTGCCTTCATTATACGCGAAGTATATAGGTTATACGAATGTTATGAAAACCAGTTTTCCAGAAAGGTAATCTCTTTGCTAGTTGCATTGACACGTACACGTAAGCCGATGGGCATGGCATGCAGGGGATGAGTGTGGCAGCAATCAACATCAGCGATGATAGGCATAGTACGCCCATCAAGCTGCTCTAGCAACACATCATAAGGCTTTTTTCCAGTTCCCAAATCATCATATTGTTCATGTTTACCTAAAATAATCGCTGAGGCTTTGTCGAACATACCGTGTAGTTTTAGCATGGCAAAGTTTTTCTCAACAACCGCAATAGTTTTAGATGTATCTTCAAGAAGTAAAATATCTCCCTCATTAATGTGAGGGAAGTAAGGTGTTCCAATGAAGCCGTACATCGTATTTATATTTCCACCTATTAAACGACCTTCAGCAATGCCAGGTTGAACTGTCATCCATGAATTGTGATGCTGTGTTTTCTCCGTCGTTTTTTCTAACCAGTTTAGTCGATCATCTGTCCAAATTGGTGGGATTGGCATGTTATAGGGAATCGATAATGAATGTATAAACAATTCTTTAAAATATTGCTCTGTATAATGAACAAAAGGTGGAAATTCACCAAATGTAGAAGCGACAGAAGGTCCATAAAAGACAGGAACTCCAGTCTTTGCATACATTGCGAGAAGTATAGCAGTTACATCAGACAAACCTATAAGTATTTTAGGATTCTGCTTAAATGCTTCGTAGTCAAGATAGGGCAGCATACTATTGGCGTTAGTACCACCCATAGTAGGTAAGATCATTTTGATGTGGGGATCACGAAGTAGGGCATTCAGCTCTTCTGCTCGCTCTTTCGGTGTACCGGAGCGGTAAAAATCTTCTTTTCCTGTTAATGAGCCTTCTTTTATAGTAAAGCCAAGTGCTTGCAGACGTTCCTTACCTCGTTCATAGCGAGCCTTTGCGATAGTTGTAGCTGGTTTGGAAGGCGAGTAAATGCCAATGGTATCGCCTCTTTTTAATGGGGAAAACATAAAATACCTCTTTCAATTTAAGATAAAAGCTATTATACATGATTTTACAATTTAAAAAGTCTTATACTTGTTTTGACGAAAGAGATGTAAAAAGTAACTGAAATGAATAGTTATAACAGTTCTTAAAATAATATTATTATGTAAACTTGATGCTGGAAACTTGTAAGAGAGTATATAATTTAATATGATAGAAATGAATTTACGAAAATGGGGGGGGCGTTTTATATGTATCGACAAGTAGAGGACTTTTTAAATGAATGGTCAGCATCATCACATGGTACTAGTCAAGTATTAAAAGCTATAACAGATGACAAGCTAGAGCAAAGCATCGTGGAAGGTCATAGCACACTAGGTTGGTTAGGTTGGCATTTAGTTGGTGCTGCTGGTTATTTCAGTTATTTGGCAGGTTTAAAGGTGCCAATGACTCGACAAGAAGATCCAATTCCATCTACAGCTGCTGAAATTGTAGCTGCTTACGAAAATGTAGCAAATAGTGTGAAAGAGGAAGCGGCAAAGCTTTCAAATGAAGACTTGCTGGAAGAAGTAAAAGGCTTCACTGGACCAATAGCTAGAGGTGCATTATTACGTGTAATGGTCGATCATCAAACGCATCATCGTGGACAAATGACAGTGCTCTTACGTCAAGCGGGCTTACCGGTACCAGGCGTATTGGGACCAACGAAGGAAATGCAAAAGTAATTGTAAATGGCAGATACAAAGTGTATCTGTCATTATTTGTGTAAAGAAAATTTTGCAAGAAAGTTGTTGTAACAATTACATATAAAAATATAAAAGGCACTTCCAGTTTAAATTTAACTAGGAAGTGCCTATTTTTGTTTGGTCAAATGTTGTTTTAACATACTTCTATTTGCTGATTCACTAGCTACTAATTTTTAATGGATATCCCTTTATTTAATACCAAACCATCTAAAAATATTGAAATAAAGCCTTTGCTTTCTTGTAACAAATCAAAATCTTTTCCAAAGACTAACCAGTCATATAATGAACCCCGCATACAACGACTAATATAAATTACGGTTTGTTGAACATTTATTTGTACAGATAATTCGCCCTCTTTAATAGCTTTTTGTATAAATGAGTTTAAAATTTTATACAATTCGCGTTCAGAATTGGAAAAGAAATTTTCTTCGTTTTCAATTAAGCCGCTTTTGTAAACAGAACGCATTAAATCCATTCCTAAATCATCTTTTAAATATTTCATTTGTGCATCAATTAATGAGATCACCTTTTCCTTGAAGCACAGATTTGCGGGCAGTGTAGTAGTAAATTCCTCGTAAAAATGATCAATTTCTTTAAATTTATCTAGGAAAATATCGTACTTAGACGAAAAATGACCATAAAAAGCACCTTTTGAGCTTTTGCTTTTTTGCACAATTTCATCAACCGTGACTTGATCAAAGCCTTTCGTTTCGAACAATTTAAGTGCTGTTAAATAGATATGTTTTTTCGTTTCTTGAGCCTGCTGTTTTCGCGTCTTTTTCATTCTCTGCATCACCTAATTCCCTTAAGATATTCTACTTTACTTTAGCATAATACTCGTCCATGTAATTATTTTGTTTTCTGAATTATTAGAAAAAACATTGACAAATAATTGTCTCGCCGATTAATATACAGACTATAGTCTATGAAACTAGGGGGGGAATATCATGGATTTAATAGGGAATAGAACGTTGCGTACTGTTTTAAGGGAGAGAGTAGAGCAACAACCTGAAAAAAGTTTTATTCGATTTGAGGATAGTAGGGGAAACTATTTTGAAAAAAATTATGGGGATTTTTATCAGGAGATTTTTCGCTTCAGTAATGCACTTCTTCAACTCGGCATCAAAAAAGGGGATCATGTTGTGTTACATTTACCAAACAATATGGAATTTTTTACAGCATGGTTTGCTTTAGCTGAAATTGGAGGCATTATGGTGCCAACTAACATTTTATCACCAGCAGATGAGATGGAATATATTATTTCTCATTCTGAAGCAGCCCTCATTATTACTGAAGAGGACTTTATCGAAAAGTTTGTCAGTATTAGATCTAAAACACCGACTATACAAAATATTATTATTACGAGACAACAAGGTAGCTTAGAAGGTGTCTTATATTTCTCTGAGCTCATAAAAAGTGAAAGCGATAACAATGTACATTTTCCAACAGTTTCGTCTGAAGATATTGTGGCATTGCTTTATACATCTGGAACAACATCAAGACCTAAAGGCGTTCAAGTGACACATGCCAATTATATTTACACTGGTGAGTTAATGGCTCGTTCAATGGCTTTAACACCTGAAGATCGAACATTTATTGTCTTACCGCTTTTCCATGGGAATGCCCAATACTATTCAACGATGTCAGCCATCATGGTAGGGGCAAGCATTGCAGTTACTGAGAAATTTAGTGCTTCACGTTATTTTAAACAAGCAAAGGCATTAGGCGGAACAGTTGGTTCTTTATTTGCCGCTCCCATTCGTATGATTTTAGCGCAAGATTATGAAATAGAGACAAAGGATAATCCTTTACGACTCATCCTATTCGCACAGTCAGTTGCAGAACACCAATTAATACAGTTTGAGGAGCAATTTGATGTGAAGTTATTGCAACTGTACGGTTTGACCGAGACAGTTGGAATTCCACTGATAAATCCTTTATTTGGATTACAGAAAAATATGAGCATTGGTAGACCAAGCATTGGTTATGAGGTTCAGCTTGTAGATGAACAGGGGATCCCTGTAAATCAAGGGGAGATTGGTCAAATTGCCGTTAAAGGGATACCAGGAAGAACCTTAATGAAAGGCTACTTTAAAAACGAGCAAGCAACAAACGACACTGTTAAAGATAATTGGTTACTAACTGGGGATAACGCTCGTATTGATGAAGATGGTTATTTTTATTTCGTTGATCGTATAAAGGATATGATTAAACGTTCAGGTGAAAATGTGGCTGCGAATGAAGTGGAAAGTGTATTAATAGAGCATCCATTAGTATTTGAAGCAGCCGTCATCGGTGTACCCGATGACATGCGTGATGAATCTATTAAAGCGTATGTTATTTTACAAGCTGGCGCTACTATAAGTGAAGAGGCTTTGATTGCACATTGTCGGGAACGCCTCGCAAAATTTAAAGTGCCAGATAGTATTGAATTTGTGACTGATTTTCCACGTACACCTGTCGGAAAAATTCAAAAGCATGTTTTACGTAACGCTATTTTTAGTTAAAGCGAATGACATAAAAAATTGAATGTAGAGAGATGGGATTCTATGAAAAATGTGAAAATATTATTAGCAAGTTTAGCAGGATCAGTCATTGAATGGTACGATTTTTATTTGTATGGTACTGCAACGGGATTAGTTTTTACAACACTTTTTTTCCCTTCTACTAATCCAGCAATCTCCATTTTAATTGCATTTGCTACGTTTGGAGCTGGATATGCAGCACGTCCAATTGGAAGTTTAATTTTTGGACATATGGGTGATCGTGTCGGAAGGAAAGCCTCGCTTATGCTTACTTTAATAGGAATGGGCGGTAGTTCTTTTTTGATAGGTTTATTACCTACCTATGCACAAGTGGGGTTACTCGCACCAACGCTTTTAGTAATTTTGCGACTTATTCAAGGGATTGCACTTGGTGGTGAATGGGGAGGTGCCGTGTTACTAGCTACTGAATCGGCTACAAAAGGGGTGCGTGGCTTTTTTGGTTCTATTCCACAGCTTGGTGTACCAATCGGATTAGTGTTAGGAACATTTAGTTTTACGCTTATATCTTCATTAACGACAGAAGCGCAATTTATGGCCTGGGGTTGGCGTTTACCATTTCTTTTTAGCGCAGTTTTAATAGTATTAGCTATTTGGATTCGAAGTGGGATTGAAGAAACACCTGAATTTAAACGTAAAAAAGACAATGGTGAATTAGCTAAATTACCAATTGTCCAAGTCTTCAAATATAACAAAAAAGATATTTTCCGCATTATAGGATTAAAAATAGGGGATGGATTCTTTAATGTGTTTTTAATGTCATTTATTTTAGTGTATGCAACTACGTATATAGGTTACACAAGGGATGTCGCATTGTTTGCACTAACATTAAGCTGTGCAACAATGATTGTAACAATGCCAATTGTTGGATATTTTTCAGATTTTATAGGTCGAAAGAAAATTTATATCGGTGGCCTTATCACAATGTTACTGCTAGCAATTCCATATTTCGTATTGATTCCAATCAATTCAACTTATTTCTTTACGTTGCAAGTCATTTTACTTGGTGTCGTTTGGGCAGCCATTTTTGCGACTCAAGGTACGTTTTTCTCTGAATTATTCCCTGCGAATGTTCGATACACAGGGCTATCTTTTGGCTATCAAATCGCTGCGGCAATCGTCGGTTTTGGACCAATGCTATGGACATCTTTAGCTACAGAATATGGGGCATCACCATATTTATTTGGTGGATTAATGATAGCGGGGCTATTGTTATCACTGCTACTTGCAGTATTTTCACCAGATACACGGATGATCACTCAATATGAAGAAACTATTGAGAAAGTTCAAGAAAATGAAAGCTTGTCAGATGCTCAAGTGGAAGTAGCAATGACAACTACGACAAAGTAATAGTTTACGTAACGTTGCTTTATACAAGGTAAGATTGTGAAGTATGCTATATTCGATAATAAGAAAACAGGGTTCTCCTTTTTGAATAGGAGAACCCTGTTTAGTTCATTAGTTTAAGCCTTGGCTATCTTTCCACTCTAGGAATTCATCATAAGTTAATAGCTTATCTAAAATTGTGCCGTCTTCACGGATTTCGATGACACGGTTCGCAATTGTTTGGATGAACTGATGGTCATGAGATGTGAAGAGCATCGCACCTTTGAAGCGCATAAGTCCTTCGTTTAGTGCTTGAATAGATTCAAGGTCAAGGTGGTTTGTAGGTTCATCTAGTAAAATAACGTTTGCTGTAGCAAGCATCATTTTAGATAACATACAACGTACTTTTTCTCCCCCTGATAGTACAGAAGGGGATTTCTTTACTTCCTCACCAGAGAATAGCATACGACCTAAGAAGCCGCGTAAGAAGCTTTCTGTTTCATCATCAGGAGAATATTGGCGTAACCATTCCACTAGTGATTTCTCTGAACCTTCGAAATATTTATCGTGATCATTTTCAAAGTAGCTTTGAGAAGTTGTTACGCCCCATTTGAACGTACCAGCATCTGCTTTTCTTTCGTCCATTAGAATGTCAAGAAGAGCTGTTTTTGCCATTGGATTACCAAGTAAAATGATTTTATCCTCTTTGTTCATTGAAAAGCGAATATCTTTAAATAGTGTTTCGCCTTCATTGCTTGCTGTAAGGCCTTCCACTGTTAACACATCATTACCGATTTCACGTCCAGTTTGGAAGTTGATGAATGGATATTTTCGGCTAGAAGGTTTAATGTCGTCAAGCTCGATTTTATCCAACATTTTCTTACGAGAAGTCGCTTGGCTTGATTTCGAAGCGTTCGCAGAGAAACGAGCAACGAATGCTTGTAACTCTTTAATCTTCTCTTCTTTCTTCTTGTTTTGGTCTGCCATCATTTTTTGTGCTAATTGGCTAGACTCATACCAGAAGTCATAGTTCCCAACGTATAATTGGATTTTAGAGAAATCAAGGTCAGCAATATGTGTACATACTTTGTTTAAGAAGTGACGGTCATGGGATACGACAATAACCGTATTTTCAAAGTTAATTAAGAATTCTTCTAACCATTGGATTGCTTTTAAGTCAAGGTGGTTGGTAGGCTCATCTAGTAATAGAACGTCAGGTTTACCAAATAGAGCTTGTGCTAATAATACTTTGACTTTGTCAGAACCTTCAAGGTCAGCCATTAGCATATAGTGAAGCTCGTCGCCAATCCCTAACCCGTTTAATAATGTTGCTGCTTCTGAGTCAGCTTCCCAACCATTTAGGTCAGCGAATTCACCCTCTAATTCAGCAGCACGCATGCCATCCTCATCAGAAAAGTCTTCTTTTGCGTAGATAGCGTCTTTTTCAGCTTTTACTTCCCAAAGACGTTTGTTGCCCATAACAACTGTATCTAATACATTGTATTCATCGTATTCAAAGTGGTTTTGTTTAAGGACTGATAAACGTTCGTCCTTACCCATTGATACGTGACCTTCTTGAGCTTCAATTTCACCAGAAAGAATTTTTAAAAATGTTGATTTACCAGCACCATTTGCCCCGATTAAACCGTAGCAATTCCCTGGTGTGAATTTTATATTTACGTCTTCAAATAGTTTACGATCGCCATAGCGAAGACCTACATTACTTACTTGAATCATGCAAGTTCCTCCTTTTTTCACAATGGCACTAGTATATCATGAAATATGTACCATAGTCTATAAACATTATTAAATCAACGTTTTACGTTTATGGGCTGTCAGGTGTTGTGGAGTAGGTGAGGGGGGATAATGTTAATAAAAAGTGAATCCAGGTAAAGAACAGGTAACTGAATTAAAAATTGTTTTATCCCTCATTGAAAGGAAGATGTTAAATGTCCAGGAAGGTAAAAGAAAGAAAGTTCCTTTTGATGATGAACTGTTGGCATTATTAAAAAGGTTAATACAACAAAATGATGTTGTGAGAAATGTTTACAAAGAAGTTAAACGAATTCAGCTATAGAACTCGTTTTTCAATTGTAAGTTTTATAGCTGTTCGATCTTCACCATCAATTTGAATGTCCTCAAAAGAAGGTATGCAAATTAGTTCATTTCCTTCTGATTTTATAAAGCTTCTACCTACAGCAATAGCCTTTATTGCTTGGTTAATTGCCCCTCCGCCAACTCCGAACACTTCCACGCTGCTTTCTTCTTTTAAAGACGCAACAATCGCTCCCGATAATGAATTTGGATTTGATTTACTAGACACTTTGAACAGTTTCATATGTATTATCTCCCTTATTCTGATATAACTCTATTATATTCGTAGTTTCAAAATTTTTACAGTAAAAATTTTGAAACTTCTTTATTGCCAAATAGCTATCGTCCCTCCTTACGTGTTCTCATTAGACGACTGTCAAATAATACTGGTTTTACTTTTATTCTATAAAAACCATGGTATATGTGTTGTAAGAACTCGTTTGCTAAACAGAAGAGTTCTAGATGGCAAGAATGAGGGGTACTATTAATAGTAGAGAAAATGGCAAAATTTTATGTAATTAATCAGAATAGACCCTTTTATATAGTAGAAAGGAAGGGGATTTTGAGAAGATTTTTATTTATTTTCATAATCATCGTAATGATTTGTATAGCCTTTAGTAAAAAAAAATTTTCAATTGATGATCATATTGCTGCTGAATCTAAGCTTTATATCAATGTGTTTGATCCTAAAAGTTTGAAGTTTACATTCTATCATTTTGATCAGATTCAAAATAAAAGTAAATTACTATTTAGTAAAGAAACGGCGGATTATACTGCTTTCGCTTATTCTGAACGTACTAATAAATTGTATTTTGCTGATGGCATATCAGATCATACATTACAATTATTTGAAAATGATCTAAACACGAATCAAATAAAACAGTTAACCACTGTATTTAATAATGTTGATGTTATCCAAATAGACAAAGACCAAAAAATTATCTTGATGAGAGTACTATTAAGAGATGAATTTAGAAATTTTCATATAGCTACGTACAATCTTCAAACAAAGAAAATACAAATATGGGAAGAAGACAATAAGGACAGAAGTGTTTTAGATTTTAATTATAACCCGAATAATAATCAATTAATTGTAGTCTCTATCTCCGAGAACGAAGATCAGAAGAAACTTACCGAGGCTAATAAAAATCAAACGAAATTACAGCCGATTAAACACAGTTTAGATATTTATAATATAGAAGGTCAACAAATAAAACATATAGCCGATGTAGAGAGATTTATTAGTGGCGCATCATTGGCACCAGATGCTAGCTCTGTAATTATCAGCTATGATGAAGCTATAGACAGTTCTATTTCGCATATTGTAGAAATAGATATCAGATCAAAAAAGGTAAAGCTTTTACTAGATAGTAGTGGTATTTATTCGAAAATTCGCTCCATTAAATTCGATGAAAAAAAAGAAGGGTTTTATTTCTTATCAAGTTTTATTGATGAAAAAAAGGGGTATAGTATTTTGGATATACCTAAAGAGAGCGTACTCTCGTATTATGACATCAAGAAAAATAAGGTGCGAAATGTATGGATGGTTGAAAAAAGTGTTATTGTTAATTATTCAGCAGAACATTTTTAATGTACAAAATAGATAGTAATTCTGCGCCAAAATAAATTTCTTGTTCGACAATCTCGAAGAAATTTCCATTGTCGCATTATCTGGACAGATTGCTATTCGAGACACACCTTGAAAAAACAATTTAAACTGTGACTAATACAAGAGGTTCAAGTAGTAGGGGTATGTTAATCTGTTGAGACATGCGCGAGTATATGTGCATGTTTTTTTCAGAGATACAACTATGAGCCACGAAAGAAAGCTGATTTCACATTGTTTATGTCTTTCACTCCAGATTTGCTTGAAAAATAGTATTAACTATTTTCTTGAAAGATACACTTGTTTCCAGTGTAGTTAATTTTTCATCATAATAAAACAATCATAAAGACCTACAACAATTTTATAGATTCTAGTTGCTTCTTTGCTACTTTATCGACTAGAATGTTTATGTATCTTTTTTTGTTTTAGGTTATACTTACATATTTACCGTTTCTTATGCTCTTAATGCATTTGGATAGTTCTTAAAGATGATATTCTGCTATTTTAACCCCAACACTTCACCACCACGAATATCAGTATAGGTAACTGTCAGTAAAAGACTATTATTCATCATATTTTCATGTAACATTGTCCAGAGATGGTGCCACTTGTTATTGGAGATGAAAACCTTTAATTCGTCAGGTATGTTCGTTTTAGAAGGATTCAATTTCACCTGCTGCATGAAAAACTATTTTGAAGAATACCTAGACTGAAGCGACCCTCTAGGTTTGCCGAACTCACGTTGAAATGTAAAACCGTTAATAACTATATAAATATGTCATGTCAACTCTTTCAAGAGATGGGCATGATTATAAAAGAAGAGATGCAGATGGGAATTTTATCTATTGGAGGTATGTTATGGGTAAAGGCTTGATAAGGTCAGCCATTTTAATATTAGTAATTGTACTAGGGATAGTGAGCTATTATTTTGTAACAGAAATTAGAAGTGAAATGGCACATAAAAAACTTTTGGAAAACTACGAAAAGCCAATTCCAAATAAAAATATAAATGAAGAATATGATGTTATTGTCATTGGTGGAGAACCAGAAGGAGTTGCTGCTGCAGTATCATCAGCTCGAAATGGTGCAAAAACACTTCTAGTAGAGCGTCGTGAGGAATTAGGAGGGCTATTTACGTATGGAATGCTAAATTTCCTTGATATACCTCGAAATGACGCTAAACGACCAGTCAGTATGGGTATTTTTAAAGAATGGCACGATCTTGTTAGAGGGAAAGATGCATTTGGAATTTTAGATGCTAAGGCTGCCTTTAAAAAACTTGTCGATGACGAACCAAATTTAACGCTTGCTGTACAAACAGAAGTTATAAATGCCAATCTTGACATGAATCAGCTAACATCCGTGACATTAAAAAATAACAATGGTACGTATGTTGTGAAAGGCAAGGCATTTATTGATGCTACACAGGATGCTGATTTTGCCGCAATGTCAAAAGTTCCTTTTTTCATGGGTGGAGAAGATATTGGCATCAAGGATAAAAGAATGGCTGTTACCTTGATGATTCATTTAAAAAATGTTGATTGGGATGAAGTGAAGAAAGCAGCAAACTCGAATGTTTTTGGTGGTGCTCATCTAAATGATTCAGTCATGTGGGGGTTTACAAAGCTGCATGATGACTATAAGCCAGTAGAAAAAGGTACGAGATTACGAGGCTTGAATTTAGCAAAAGTTGATGATGAATATTATATTAATGCTTTACAAATTTTCGGAATCGATGGTTTGAATGAACAATCAAAGCAAGAAGCAATCGAAAAAGGAAAGAAAGAGACAAAACATATTTTACAATATTTGCAAAAGAAGTTTCCTGGCTTTGAAAATGCAGAAATTGTGAGTTATCCGGAGGAACTATATGTCAGAGAAACAAGACATATATGGGCAGAATATCAATTACCGATGTCTGATGTTTGGAAAAATAATGATCAGTGGGATAGTATTGGCTTGGCTGCATATCCAGTTGATGTACAAGCGCAAACACCTCATGATTATGGATATGTAATTTCGGCTCCAAATCAATATGCTATTCCTTTCCGTTCTTTAGTACCTAAAGAAATCGATGGCTTGCTTGTTGTAGGTCGTTCAGCAGGTTATTCATCGCTCGCAGCGGGCAGTGCACGTATCGTTCCAACCGGTATGGTGACAGGAGAAGCAGCGGGAGCAGCGGCAGCATTAGCGATTAAACACGACGTAACTTTTAGAGCAATGAGCAAGAACAAAAAACTCATCAATACCTTAAGGGAAGATTTAAAAAAACAAGGGGCTTTAGTAGATCCATTTAATATGGATTATCCATATAAAGGTGAATGGTATGATAAATCTATTCAAACATTAATCAATTATGGACTCGTTGTTGGTGGTTATTCGAATGACTTATATGTTGAAGATTCAGCAACAAAGATTAAGTTTGCGAAAATACTAAAAGAGGGCATTCAACGTGTTAGTCCAGAGAAAATGAAAGCGCTAGGAGACAAGCTAGATATCGTTATCTATAAAGTAGCTAAAAAAGAAAATAATCCAATTACAAGAGATGAAGCTGCAGAATTCTTGACAGAAGTTTTAGTAGGCCAGTCAAGTGAAAACAACTGGGACTTATTGATTGAAAAAGGGATTATCAGTGAAAAATTAGCGAAAAGAATTTCTGAAAATAAGGAACTAAAATTAAAAGAGATGTATGCCATTATGGCTGATGTCATCCATTATGCAGAAAAGGAACATTCCCACTCATGAGGAATGTTCCTTTTCCTTATAGTTACTGGCATTAATGATGTAGGTTTGAAATTAAGTTAGAATCAAAGCATAGTGAGACCTTGTGACCCAGGTAAGGAAAGTAGTCCAATTAGCAACAGTAATCTTACTAGACTCCATTGGAATTGATTCGATAGACAGTTGACTTAAAAAAGGAAATCCTGTAGAATATTTTGAAATTATAGTTAAATTCGGTGATAAAGAGAGTAGTTTATGGAGCTACTGGAAAGCGAATTAGGGATGGTGAGAGCCTAATGCAGCAGCCATAAATGAAACGCACTTTGGAGAAGGTTCTCGAATTAGTAGTAGGGAATATCGGGGAGTCACCTCGTTAACAATGGAAAGTGGTCATATTGATGTAGCAACTAGAGTGGTACCACGGGATAACTATGCTCTCGTCTCTATTTTAGAGACGGGGGCTTTTTTTATCTTCATTTTGTAGAAATCTCTTACCTCTATTGGTAGGAGATGAAAAGGAGATGTGGTCTTTTTTCAGTGAGTGTACAAACACCTAGCGAAATAGAGGAACTCAGTCTAAGAACGCCATGTCCTGTGGCATTACCGAAATGGCCGACATCGTGTCGGCCCTCGTGCAGGTCTGAGCACAATTCAACATCCGGACGCAATGTTTATCTGTAGCGAGAGCTAGAAATGTTTTCTGCGCGAAAGCAAAGCGTCAGCGCCAATTACACTAAGGCGAAATTGATTTTAAATTGAGAGGAGAATGAACATGAATACACAAATCGTGAAAAGCATCGCAGTGGCATTAAATAATAATTTGTCTGGTAATGAAATTCAAAATTTACTAGAAAAACCGAAAAATTTAGACTTAGGGGATTTGGCATTTCCATGCTTTACTTTAGCAAAGAAATTCAGAAAATCCCCTAACAGTATCGCATCCGAAATAAAAAACAATTTAAACTGTGACTTCATTCAAGAAGTTCAAGTAGTAGGTGGGTATGTCAATATATTTTACCATCAGCCAACGATTACACATCAAGTGCTTAGCCAAATAGTAAAAGAAAAAAATTTATACGGGACTCAGGAGAAATCGAAGGGGAATATAGTGTTGGATTTTTCTTCACCTAATATAGCGAAGCCTTTTTTCCATGGGCCATCTACGTTCTACAGTGATCGGTAATGCTTTGGCCAACATTGCCGAGAAAAACGGCTATCAAGCAATTCGCATTAATCATTTAGGTGACTGGGGAACACAATTTGGTAAATTAATCGTTGCCTATCGAAAATGGGGAGATCAAAAAACAATTGAAGCTGCCCCAATAGAGGAACTGCTAAAAATTTATGTGAAGTTCCATGAGGAAGCGGAGCAGGATGATTCACTTAATGAACAGGCACGTACCGCATTTAAAGCATTAGAAGATGGGGATGAAGAAGCGTTAGCTCTTTGGCAATGGTTCAGAGATGCATCACTCGAAGAATTCAAGACTATTTATCAATTGCTTGGTATAATCTTTGATTCATTCGCAGGGGAAGCGTTTTATAACGACAAAATGGCAGCTGTTGTTAAGGAGTTGGCAGAAAAAGAGTTGCTTGTGCAATCTGATGGTGCTAATGTTGTTGAAATTGACAATATGCCTCCATGTTTAATTACTAAAACAGACGGTGCCACGCTTTATGCTACACGTGATTTAGCTGCTGCCTTTTATCGTAAACAACAATATGACCCTAAAAAAATATTTTATATTGTAGGGAATGAACAATCTCTTCATTTTAATCAACTATTTAAGGTCATTGAGAAAATGGGGTACGATTGGGCAAAAGACTTACAACATGTACCTTTTGGTATGATCCTAAAAGAGGGTAAAAAAATGTCGACGCGTAAAGGAAAGATTGTTTTATTAGCAGATGTACTAAAAGAAGCGATTGCTACGGCGAAGCGAAATATCGAAGAAAAAAATCCAAATCTAGTGGATAAAGAGAATGTAGCATATCAGGTTGGTGTAGGAGCGGTTATTTTTAATGATTTAAAAAATGATCGTCTTCATGATATTGAGTTTTCCATTGAGCACATGATGAATTTCGAAGGTGAAACAGGACCATATATTCAATATACGTATGCACGTATCTCATCTCTTTTGGAGAAAGCAAATGAACATAGTTATGAAGTATCAATTGAAGCATTAGGGGAGCGAGCTTGGCCTGTCATTTTATTACTGGAACAGTTCCCGAAAGTAATTGCCAACGCTTTTGAGCAAGCAGATCCGTCGCAAATTGCTAAATATGCCTTACAAGTAGCGCGTCAATTTAATAAATATTATGCGCAAAATAAAGTATTGGTTGATGACAGTCAAAGAAAATCAAGATTAGCATTTTGTCATTGTGTAGCCATTGTTTTAAAAGAATCGTTAGCATTATTGGGCATTGCAGCGCCAAAAAAAATGTAAGTACCGTAAGCTGTATCTATGTCTTGTTATTAGCTACATCTTTTCATCATTAATTGCCATTAAATTGACCGATACTAGAAAAAATGGTAAAAGGAAATAGTGAGAATTCAAAGGTCTAACAAAATTAGTTGAATTTTTAACTGTATCAATAGAGAGAAGGTTTTTAGAAAGTATGGAGAAAAAGCAATGGCGTGTTTCCATGGTACTTGTGGTTGTTTGTATTTTCTTCGTTGCGCTCAATATGCGCCCAGCAGTCACAGGAATAGGACCACTATTTAATGTACTTTTAGAATCACTCCATATATCAAATACAAAAATGAGCTTTTTAACATCAATTCCGGTGTTTTGTATGGGACTCTTTGCACCATCCGCAGTACCATTACAAAGAAAACTCGGAACAAAAACAGCTATTACGCTCTTAATAATCATTCTGGCATTAGCAAATGGGCTACGCTTTTTAAAAGAAAGTTATGTACTACTTGTAGTCACAAGCTTTGCTGCAGGATTTGCCATTGCACTTATTGGACCAATATTAAATGCCTATATCAAGAAAAAATTCCCGAACCGTTTTACTACGGTTGTAGGTATTTATTCATTTGGAATAGGAACAGGAGCAACATTGAGTGCGGCATTAACAATACCTTTTTATAATCATTTTCATGAGAGCTGGACGATAGCACTTGGCTGTTGGGCAATACTTGCTATCATTGCTCTTTGCATATGGGTCCTGGCCATACAAAATCAAGAGTTACCAGAAACAGATATATGTACGGAAAAAGAAGCGCGAAATCCGTGGAAAAATGTCCGTGCTTGGACAATTTTAATTTACTTTGGCTTACAAACATCTTTGTTCTTCTCTATGATGTCCTGGCTAGCACCGATGTTACAGGATAAGGGCTTTTCCATTGGCGCTGCAAGCTCTATGCTAACATTTATGTCTATTGTACAAATGATTGGGAATATTTTGGTCCCTATACTAATGGAAAAATGGTCGAGTCGATTCGGTTGGCTGTTTTCTTTAGGGATCTTAGGTGTGATTGGCTTTATGTTGCTATGGTTAGGCTCAGGGGCTTTATTATGGATTGCAGTATTCATAATAGGTATCGTATTAAGCGGCTTATTTCCAATCGGCTTATTGTTACCATTGGATGAGGCAAGAAATGATGAAGAGGCAAATAGCTGGTCATCTATGGTGCTTTCAGGTGGCTTTATGATAAGCGCCATTATCCCTATACTTATCGGCTATTGCTATGATGTGACTGGGAACCATACATTTACTTATATAATTTTTTTAATTTTAATGATTGGCATTCTAGCTACTACAATTAAGCTTAAGAAAAAATAATGTTGAGACATGCGCGAATTTACGAGCATGTCTTTTTTTCAAAGCTACGACTAAAAGACACAAGAAAAGCCGATTTCACTTCGTTTATTAAAAAATCGGCTTTACTTCATTATTATGAACTTTTATAAGCTCTAGTCGTTTCCATACAATGTTCATTATTAAAGATCTGCAATAATGCATCTGAGAACAAGTTAGTTTGGTCCATCATGATTCTATGTCCGGCATTTGGAATGATAAATAATTTTTTATGGGGAGCATTAATTTTAGTAAAGTATTCTTCGGCAATAATGTAGGGAGCCTGCCAGTCATTTTCACCTAAAATATAATAAACGGGAACTTGATAATCTGAGGATTCTGCCATTAGGTCAAAGTCTTCTAAAAATTCATGTACCTTGCTATTTGCTTTAAGTCCTTTAGAAAGCGCGAAAAGATCCGATAATTTAAAAATAGGACTTTTAAAGGCAGTTATAAATACAGGAAGATCACTCTTTCCAGCTAAACCGTATTTCCCTTGGAGTTTTCTACTTTCATACATTTCTTTAAAAACTCACGATCAAATTTTATTTTTTCTCCAGGATAAATTCCTATAGCTTGAAGCTTTTTGATTTAACAGGATGTTCAACTAAAAAAGATATTGAAAATGTAGTAGCCCAGGCAAATTTAATGCCTAGAGATGCAAGTTTAAAAGTAGGGTTATTAGATCGCTTTGTTAATCAAATGAAAATAGGTGATTATTGCATCGTTCCATACAATGATGTATTTTACACAGGTATCATAAAAAGTGATTATTACTTCGATTCGAATTCTCAAAAGTTCGAGCATCAACGTAAAGTAGAATGGCTATTTGACGGAGAGCCATTTAGTCGTAATGAGCTTCCTGAAGCAATCCAAGTATCTATAAAATCCCAATTAGGGTTAATAGGTATGGCTAAACATAAATCAATATTTATTAAATATTTAAATCACAAGCAAGGTATAGATATAAATGATTTGTCGGATGAATATGAAATTTCTTCAATCGAAAGTGAATTAAATTCATTAGTAATTGATGCAATGAAAATAATTAAAGATGAAATAAATAGCGATGATCCAGATAGACGATTAAAGGCAGCCATCGCTGTAATGGAATTAAATAATAAATAGCACGATATATACAAATCTATACAAAAAAACGTTCCCAAATGAAAGTTTGGGCGTACATTAAAAAGCCACGAACGTTGTTATCACAACGTTTCGTGGCTTTTCCTATTAACGTTATTTATACAGCTTTTTATACAGGAAGCGCAAACACTTGATACATCAATATTTACACGTTTATGGCTTACCGTTTAGTGTGCATAAAATCGTGTATATTCCTTAACGTTGTAGATCCGCATTTTCCTGGTGCTACCCCTATATAAAAATGAATTACTTGAAGGTTACATTTATTATTATTTAAATTTTTTTTCGAAAAGTGGTTGTTAAAAAGGAGATGAAAAGTTCTTTATATAGTGTTGGCTAACACAATATAAAAAATAAAACAAACGGGGGAAATTAATATGACACAATATCGATATTTAACAAAGGTTATTACAGTAACACGAGATGATTTGGATAAAATGTTTACAGCACAAACAGTAGCTAAAGAGCATATTCGCAAAGAGGATGCTGATTCAAACGCAATACAAGCAAGTCTATCTTCTGTAGCAGGTATCCTTGGATTAGTATTTACAGTGGCTACAAAATTTAGTGTAGCAGCTGGTATCGTTTCAGTTATTCTTTCTCTTACTTCGACACTTAAGTCATCTATTCTACCACGCCTTGTAGATGGTACAGATTATATGATTATCTTACGAGAAGACATGAGAGTTAAAGGGTGGACAAAGGTTGACGTTGAAATGCCTTATTACGAGTTGTATGACAATCCGACAGGTAAAGCGTATTTCACTTTTATCGCAGGTGAAGGTCTTGTCAAAAAGTCTTATAAATAATGATTTGATTTAAAAAATGCCCCTCTTTTTCTGATATGCTCCCCTTTAGGTAGACAGATTAAAAAATAAAAATCTGTTTATCTAGGGGGGCATTTTTTTATGGCTCGAAGTAACCACTCAAAAGATGAAAAATTAGCAGTTCTAAGACTTCTTTACAAAGGACAAAAGACAATTTCAG
>NZ_JBFTHS010000033.1:0-50778 GCF_056394365.1 Lysinibacillus sp. 10T31 | reverse complement strand
TTTGTAAAGAAGTCTTAGAACTGCTAATTTTTCATCTTTTGAGTGGTTACTTCGAGCCATAAAAAAATGCCCCCCTAGATAAACAGATTTTTATTTTTTAATCTGTCTACCTAAAGGGGAGCATATCAGACTTGTGAGGGGATTTTTTTAGAGTTGCTCTATATATCACAAAATGATATATTATTTAATGATATATCGTTTTATGATATATTGGAGGTGTAGACAATGAAATCATTAGAGCAGTTAACAGATTCTGTTTTTTATATTATGGCTGCCTTAACGGAGCCTCGACATGGCTATGCAGTGATGAGTTTAATAGAGGAGACAACAAAGGGTACTTTTGTAGTTGGTCCAGCATCCCTTTATACAATTATTAAAAAACTATTAGCTGAACATCTTATTCAGTTACATGATGATTCGGATTCTCGGAGAAAGGTCTATGTCTTAACGGATAAAGGTCGAGAAATATTGCTCGAAGATATTGAAAGAAGAAAGGTCATGATTCAGTTGGCAGAGCAGGGACTACAAAGGGGGCAAAAATAGTGCGAAATAAGAGATATATGGCATCATATGGTTTAGCCTTTTCTGAGGAGCGCGATATGAAAAAATTAAGCGATAAAGCGGCAAAAGGCTGGCATTTAAAAAAAATTCGATGTGCTGGCTATGGGCTAGAGAAAGGTGAACCAGAAGACGTCATTTTTAGTATTGATTATCGTAAATTACCGAAGGATGAAGAAGAGGAGTATTTTGAGCTATTTGCTTACGGTGGCTGGACACATGTTTGTTCTAGTGCCGATATGCATATATTTAAGGCAGCACCAGAAACTACCCCCATTTATAGTGACGCCGAGTCTTCGATTGATAAATTAGCGCGTCTTGCAAAGCCTGTAAATCTAGTAGCATCCATATCTCTTGCTTTAACGATGGTTTTGTGGGTATTTATGACATTTACCACTGGGACAATTCATCACATTGCAGAGCAAGGATTTACATATTCCTTTATTTTTACTGTTCCAGCAGTGATGACTTCTGGTGGAGTTTACTATCATATGTGGAAAAACCTACGATTAAAATCAAAGCTTATATAAAGAACGAACAGCTGAAGCTTTAACGGGTTTACTTCTGGGGTGCAAAATTAATAATCACAATGAAATTCACAGGCTAAAACACATAATTTTCTTTATGTAAATCACAGTTAAATTCGCAAAAAAAGAGCTTGGGCTACCAAGCTCTTTTAAATATCGTTTAATACCTTTATAACCACCATTTCTCTTGTGGGATTAAAACTGTCTCAATGTTAAAGTTCTTCTCGAACCACCCCTTCATCAAAGTTTTGTGAACAAGATATTCTGATGCCGAATGGGAAACACCAATTAAAGACATCGAAGTATTTGAAACATATTTCATCATTTGTTTATATTTTTGTTTCCCATAATCATTATCAATATGGCAATGAATTTCACCAGTAATATAGGCTTGGACACCGTTTTCTTCTGCTTCTTTCATCCAATCAACTACATCACCACAACCAGCAACAATCGCAACCTTTTGAATGTTATCTAATTCCTGACCCTCAAAATCAACATAAGGGATGTCAAAAGTATTCTCTAAGACGGAAATCAAGTTAGCGGTATTTGTTATTTCGATATTGCAATATAAGACATATTCATTTTTTGTATTTAATGTATCATCAACAAGAACTTGTGCATTTAGTTCTTTTGCCATTGCAATATTCGTCCCCAATTGTTTATGACAATCCAAAGGAATGTGGCAAGTATAAACTGATAGATTTTTTTCTTTGATTTTGTTGATGTATTTTTCTTTAATTGGTATAAAGCCTTGTCCCCATTTCCCCTTTGGGTCTCCGCACTCCATCAACAAGGGATGGTGCATAAATAATAAATCTCCACTATTGCTTTCTTCTAAAAACCGTTCCAATACTTTATCGGTAGGGAAAACGGCAAGAAAAACTTTCTCGACAGTTGAATTCCCTTTTAACATCAGACCATTAAATAATTCCACAAAGTTTTTTTCGAAAGCGGTTTGCCAATCAAAGTTTAATGGGTCATAAACCCTTGGAATGAACCGACTAAAAGAATCATCCTTTCCAAATGAATTTATATCGAGTTCAGCATCTAATTTAGACACTATTTCCTTTAGCTCAACCATAAAATTATTCCCCCAAATAAATTGATTTTTATTATTTTCTTAGAAAATAACTCTAACTAAATATTGGGAATATTTTAACATAAAATTTCATTTTTCCTTATAAAAAAATCATTCCTGTTTTTTCGGAGTGATATTACATGAAATACAATATATCATTCAGGGTAAATTGTTTATCCGTGATGTTAAGCTGTTGAGCGGGAGTTAATTCGTCTTTTCCTTTTGTATTCATCCCTAAGCAAAACGCAGGATGGTGACAGTCATCTGAGCATACTTCGGATAATGTGTTCCTTATATGCCTCTGGAAGCTCTTTCTCACGGTCCGATTTACATAGGAAATGTGGACATGTATTTTAAGGATAAGGAGTAATAATTCTCAAACAAACAATATCGAATCAAACGAACCAGAATTTATCTTTATTAACAGTTGTGGAACACATTCGGTCCGCAATCAGTTCATGGAGTAGGAGAGGGCGACTAGCCCCTTAATCTCTCACACCACTGTACGTTGTTCCGTATACGGCGGTACAAATCAGATAATTAACGCAGTTGTTCATAGCTTGATTGCAGACTTGCCTCAAATAGAAAAATCCAATCGTTTTGATTAATCTTTTTTCAAAACAATTGGATTATTTTAATGTAAAATCAATTTTTTTAAAGTGATAAAGTTCAGGCTGCCTTTTTTGCCGGGTATCCGATGAGGATAGCGATGATTCCGCAAATTCCTATAAGGACTGGATAGAAAGAGTATTGCAGCATGCTCACAGGTGATATTCCGGCTACACTTGCGGCTGCCAGGAATTGGGCTCCGTATGGTAGAAGGCCTTGGATCGTACAGGAGAAAATATCTAATATACTTGCGGACTTTTTCGGCTCAATCCCATACTGTTCAGCAATATTTTTTGCAAGCGGACCAGCAATTAAAATAGCAATCGTATTATTAGCCGTAGATAAATTTGTTAAGCCCACTAGGCCGGCAATGCCAAATTCAGCACCTTTTTTCGATTTAATCCTTTTTGTTGCAAGGTGAAGAAGAAAGTCAATCCCTCCGTTAAACTTAATAACCTCCACCATTCCAGCTATTAGTATCGCAAGAAATGCCATTTCATACATGCCTGACATTCCTTCGCCGATCTTTTGAAAAAGGCTCATTAAATTATAGCTGCCATCCGCTAAGCCAACAGCCCCGGCGAGAACAATCCCAGATACCAGAACAAGGAAAACATTCATTCCAGCTAACGCTAAAATAATAACCAAAACATAGGGAACAATTTTTATCCAACTATAGCTTAAATGTTCCACTTGTGCCGTCTCACCCATTGTGATAATCCCTAAAATAATGCTCGTTACAATAGCTGCCGGCAACACAATCCAAAAATTCACCTTAAATTTATCTTTCATTTGTGCACCTTGTGAACGAACGGCAGTAATTGTTGTATCTGAAATAAAGGATAAATTATCGCCAAACATCGAACCGCCAACAATCGCTGCCATTACTAAAGCCATGGAAAGTTCGATATGCTCGCTTATCCCAACTCCAATTGGCGCCAGTGCAACAATCGTTCCTACCGATGTACCCATCGATAGGGAGATAAAGCAGGCAATGATGAACAAGCCTACGACAAGCAGGTTTGGTGGTACGACCGATAAAGCAAAGTTTACAGTGGAGTCCACTGCCCCCATGCCTTTTGCTACCGCTGAAAAGGCACCAGCCAAGAGAAAARTAATAACCATCAGCATAACATTTAAATTTCCTGCGCCTTTGCAAAAAATATCAACCTTTTGCGTAAACGATTCTTTTCGATTCATCGCCAAAGCCACAGCGCCTGAAATGGTAATGGCTACAATGACAGGGAAGGCGTAAAAATCACCTGTAATAACCCCTGAGCCAATAAATAAAATCAAAAAAACAACAAATGGGATCAACGCCCATGGATTCTCTTTCTTCATGTCTACCTCCAAAAAATAAAATTGGACACGTCTTTTGTCCATTCTTTTTTACGAAAAAAGGCCTCTTCTTGTAACAACAAGAAGAGGCCTTATATCTATAAAACACTCCTCTTATCTATCAAGCCTTTGCCTGCTGGATTTGGCACAGTAACTTAATCATAAGTTCCGCTGCCGAGATATCATCGGGCCAGTCCCTCCATCTCTCTTGATAAGAAGCAAATATATTATTTTTTTTCACAATAATAAATATTATAATAAAAAATCAATATTTGCAACATATTTTTAATTAAAGCTATATTCTGAAATATTTAAGAAGGAATTTGAACAAGTAACAGGGGATAGTGAACTGCGATTTTTTGTACTGCTGTGGAAATTTGGTGTAACAATTGAAGGGGACTTAAAAGAAGTAAATATAAAAGAAGGCGCCCTTGAGAGATCGAGAGGCGCCTAAAACATTTGGGGTAAAAATTCATTCATAAAGCGTTGATTTTTCCGTAGCCATATTTTTAAAATCATACGATGTGTTAGGAGGCGTTGTCTTTTATGTGGTCTAGCCTTTGCCTCTATTAAACTTTTTAGTAGAATACATGTTTCTGTAGCAAATGCTTGAGGGTCAACGAGGACATCAAGTTTATAATCAATTAACTGAGCTGCTTGAACCTTTGCAAGCAATTGTGCAAAGCGTGTATTCATTTCCGGAAAGTTTTCTTCTAGTTCTAGGTCGATTAAAGTGTATAGTGTTTGTTCAATTTCAGCTTCGAGCGCTTCTAATTGTTCAATGGATGGCTGTGTCAAAAAATCACCTCTAGTTTCTCATAAATGCTGCTACCCAAGGAAAAAGCCAAGTGTCGCGAAAAGTAAACCGAATAAAACTGTAGTGCCTATATAAATAATTGCTTGTCTCCATTTTTTCTGCTCAAAGAGCTGCAAACATTCAAAACCAAATGTTGAAAAAGTCGTATAGGCTCCTAAAAAACCAAGCCCTATAAAATGCCAAATCCAATCAGTTGGATGTAATGCAAATAGAAAGCCAAGCGCAAAAGAACCCGTTATATTAATAAAAAATGTTGCCCATGGGTATGTATGGACAATCAATTTTCCTAGATAAAATCTTGTTAGTGCACCCAAAAAGCCACCGATGCCAATAATTATCATACGATGCGCCCCTTTGCTACCTTAAATCCTAGCCATGCAGAAGCTAAACCGCCAAAAACACTCCCTAAAATATAAAGAACCGCTTGTAGCCATTTACTATCCTGCAAAAGTAATAGCGTCTCTAAAGAGAATGTCGAAAAGGTTGTAAAGGCACCAAAAAAGCCAGTACCAATTCCTAAAATTATAGGCGTACGCTTTGTAAACGTTGTAAATAGCCATGCTAAACAAAAGCAACCAATTATGTTTATGCAAAGTGTCGCAAATGGAAAACCACCGTTATTTGAAAGTGCCAGACCAAGGCTATATCGACAGATGGCACCCAAAAATCCGCCAATTCCAACAGCTAAAAATGATTTCAATGTAAAGACTCCTAACTAAAATGTCTATATTGAAAAGTGTATCATGAGATACCCACTTTAGATATATTTCTATAGTTCTATGGATTCAAATATATCAAAGAGTGCTCAAATTTAAAATGACATGATTTTTTTATTATATCTTATACCGTTTTACCAGCTTTGGTTCAAATGTTTTCGTTCTATAGTTTATTTTGATTTCTTGAATATTATTTTATTATATCGGCTGCTAAGATTCTTATATTTCCTGCCAAAATACTTCGTAGTTGATGTCCCTATATCATCTCTTAATATGTATATAACTAACAAGGAGGCATTAATCTCAGTAGTTCTGATCGAGAAACTCTTTAGTATTCAAATACTATTACACCGCCGACTGAAAATCCGATAACGGTTACTCCATTGACGGAAAACCCGCTAACGGATTAACCGTCACTACTAATTAATAATTAATTACTAAATAATAAATTACTAAATAATAATAATAATTATAATAGACCTGATGCCTTGAAAAGCACACTGTAAAATTCAAAACAGTAAACGATGTTTCAGTTTGGCGTTCGTGTCTCTTATATTCAACTTGCACTGATGGATGTTGGAGTGAGCAAAGGTGGACGTCATTTTCACAAAACTCGCAGGAGTTAGCTATTCTTTGATTTTATTGGGAAGATGGGCGATAAATTAAAAATGTTGGGTGATAAATTAAAGTTGGTAGATAAATTAAAAAAGTTGGGTGATAAATAAAACAAGTTGGTAGATAAATTTAAAAAGGTGGTAGATAAATTTAAAAAGTTGAGCGATAAATTAAAGTTAGGCGATAAATTTAAAAATTAGGGCGATAAACCTTGAAATTGTTCCGATAAATCAATAAATTGTTCCGATAAACCATAGGATTGTTCCGATAAATCCAAAAAATGTTCCGATAAATTGATTTGGACCCTATCAAACTAGCTTTGTTCGATAGGGTCTTCCAGCAATGATTCAATAACATGTTTTAATTGAAAAATAGAAGCATGTTGACTTTCGCTCTTCTTGTAAATAAAGACAGTTTCTATTATTTTGTTTAACTGCGTTGGAGTAGTAATAAAGATCAATTAGTTAACACAGCAATCGTATTGTCTATTTGTAGGAATCAAGGATACTACTTACCGATTTTATTTCCTTCAATGTAAATGGAACTTGATTCTTTTTAATCACTCTGCAATCGCACTTGAATACATACAGCCTCTATTAAACACAAGTAGTGTAACAAGCGAACGTGTTTCTGCTGTTGCAAACATGTCATAATTTATTATTACTATAATTGACTTTTAACATTGTCAATGACAGTATCAAAATCTTTATTGGCATCCACGCTTTCTGTTACTGTGAAAACATAACCATCAGGATCCTCTAAAATTAATTCTTTGGCATTCCATGGTTGAACTGTCGGTTGTTGAATTATTTTCGTTTTATTTTTCAATGCTGCTTGATAAATACTATAAATATCACTAGAGAATAAATTAATAATGAATGAGTCAGAAGTGTTAACTTCTTCAGCCTTTAATAACATCAAATCTTGGTACTTTGCTCCTCTCAAATGTGTCATTGAAGTTGTTCCGTTAGCATCTGGAAAATCAAATACTGAATTGAAATTTTAACTTCTTTCAGCGGGTGTCCAAACACCCACTGGAAGAAGTTAAAGCCTCCGGCGGATGTCACGGAATCGGAAAGGAGTTCTTTGTGCAAGCACAAAGCCGATTCCGGACGCAATTATGCCGAGGCATAATTGATTACGTTTGCATACCATTTCTTAGACTCTTCAATATTTCTTACTTTTAACTTTACGAATAAGGGCATTTGATAATATTCATTCATGTTTACTTCCTCCTTTAAGTTCATACAAGCTAACCATAAAGGTTTACGCAGCGTGAAAGTCAATACAAAAAGTTATAGTATTTAAGGTACCCCGTTTAATTTATTTTTAGATTGTAATTTTAGCAATTCGCTGCTTTAAAGCGTTAATTATTTCCTGAAAAAAGTAAAAAATAACAGTTAGTTGGTTGACAAATATTTCTAAAGTGTGATAATCTTCAAGAACACTATAACAATCTTAAGTAGAGGAGGACATGACGATGTTAATTTTATCAGTATCAGTACCATATCAAAGCACAACTGCATACATTGTCCATGTCTTCTAACTTTTTTATTTTGCGTTACAAATAAAGGGCATGGGTAACTCCTGGCCTTTTATGAAGAGACACATGCTCTTTTTTGGGGGTATGTGTCTTTTTTGTTGCAAAAAAGGGTTGTAGTGACCATAAAAAAGGAGTGCATGTGTATGCGAAACAAAGTACAAAAAATGATTTTCATCAAGGTATTTCTGGATAGTGGGTAGCACAGCTTTAACAGCACTAGAGAAAGAAGGTTATAATGTATGTTTGATGTTTTAAGCAAATTAAGCTGGTTTTTTAAAAAATACTGGAAGCAATATACAATAGCCGTTTTGCTATTAATGATAGCAAGTGGCTTAGAAGTTGTTCCACCGTATTTACTAGGGTCAATTATTGATATATTGACTGCTGGAGAAATGACATCAGCTCTTTTAACGAAGTATATTTTGATTTTTGTGTGTATCATGATTGGGGGTTATGTCCTTAATTTTGTGTGGCAATTCAGATTGTTTGAAGGGGCTATTAACCTAGAGAAAATTTTACGTCGAAATCTTATGCAGCATTTTTTGCGTATGACACCAACGTTTTATGAGAAAAACCGTACCGGAGATTTAATGGCACGTGCGACGAATGATTTAAACGCAGTGTCGTTGACGGCTGGCTTCGGGATTATGACACTGATTGACTCCACAATCTACATGGGCTTTATTATTTTTGCCATGGGTTTTATGATTTCGTGGAAGCTTACTTTTTTTGCAATGCTGCCAGTGCCGATCATGGCCATCCTTATTCAATATTTAGGGAAAATTGTGCATGAACGCTATATGAAGGCGCAGGATGTTTTTGGAGAGCTGAATGATAGTGTTCTAGAGTCGGTTGCAGGTGTGCGAGTTGTACGGGCATACGTACAAGAAAAAAAGGACGAATCAAATTTTGCGGAAATGAGCGAGATTGTGTATGAAAAAAATATGCATACCGCAAAAATTAACGCCTTATTCGGACCGATTACAAAGGTCGGTACTGGGATTAGTTATGTTGTAGCGCTTGGCTATGGTGCCCATCTAGTAGCGACTGAGGCTATGACAGTTGGGCAGCTTGTAACGTTCAATGTTTACTTGGGGCTAGCAGTTTGGCCAATATTTGCAATTGGGGAACTTATAAATGTCATGCAGCAAGGAAACGCTTCTCTTGATCGTGTACAGGAAACGCTAAACTATGAGGCAGATGTTCGGAATATTGTGAATCCACAAACGATTATGACGCCAAATGCGATTGGCTTTGATGATTTAACATTCCAATATCCGATGAGTCAGGTGAAAAATCTCCAGGAAATTTCGTTGTCGTTGAAAAAGGGGCAAACACTTGGGATTGTTGGTAAAACAGGAGCGGGTAAAACGACCTTCCTACGACAATTATTACGTGAGTATCCAATTGGCGAGGGTCAGCTATCGATTGATGGAGTCGATATTACTGCACAAACGAAGGAGCAGTTACTCGACTGGATTGGTTATGTTCCACAGGATCATGTTCTATTCTCACGTACTATTCGTGAAAATATTTTATTTGGGAAAGAAGATGCTACACAGTCTGAATTGCAGCAGGCGGTTCGTGCAGCATACTTTGAAAAGGATTTAAAAAATTTACCAATGGGCTTAGAGACACTTGTTGGTGAAAAGGGTGTATCTCTTTCAGGTGGTCAAAAGCAACGTGTTTCAATTGCGCGTGCTCTTATTAAAGACCCTGAAATTTTAATGCTTGATGACTCGCTTTCTGCTGTAGACGCCAAAACAGAGGCAAGAATTATTGAGAATATTCAGCGAGAACGACAAGATAAAACGACGATTATTACAACTCATCGTTTATCAGGAATTCAGCACGCCGATTTAATTATCGTGCTAGATGAAGGCCAAATTGTAGAGCAGGGAACACATGAGCAGCTTCTTTCACAACAAGGATGGTATAAAGAGCAATTTGACCGTCAGCAGCTAGAAGGAGGTGCCTCATGAGTACGAGTCAACGTTTAACACGCTATGCAATGTATTTCAAAAAGCCGATACTACTTGGACTATTTTTCTTAACAATCGCCGTCTTTACGGAGCTTGTTGGGCCGTTTATTGCGAAGCATATCATTGATAATTACATGACAATTGGCCGGATTGAATTAAAACCAATTACTTGGCTATTACTTGTCTATTTACTTTTAGCAATAGCTACAGCTGTTTTGCGCTATTTTATGTATATCTATTTACAAATGGGTGCCAATCGTGTCGTACAAAAATTACGTAAAGATGTATTTGAGCATATTCAAACATTGCCAATTCAATACTTCGATAATTTACCAGCAGGGAAAATTGTAGCCCGTGTCACGAATGATACCGAGGCTGTTCGTAATTTATATGTTCAAGTACTGTCAAACTTCGCCACGAGTTTAATTTCTATTGCGGGTGTTTATATCGCACTCTTCATTTTAAATTGGAAAATGGCACTCCTAGCATTGGGTATGGTACCAGTTGTTTATTTATGGATGATCTTATACCGTAAAGTGGCTTCGAAATATAATGATGTTATTAGAACGAAAATAGCCGATATTAACGCAATGATTAATGAGTCGATTCAAGGGATGACGATTATTCAAGCATTCCGTCGTGAGCAGCAAATGACGAAGGAATTTGATGACATGAATAATGAGCATTATGCATATGAACGCAAGCTGCTTTTCCTTGATTCTGCAACTTCCTTCAACCTTGTTAATACATTAAGACTTCTTATGTTTACGATCTTTATTTTCTACTTTGGTACACAGTCATTTACGGCAACGGAAGTTATTTCTGCGGGGACATTATATGCCTTTGTTGATTATTTAACGCGATTATTTAATCCGATAACGAATATTGTCAATCAATTCTCTCAGCTTGAGCGCTCACTTGTTGCAGGAAAGCGTGTCTTTGAGGTGTTAGATATTAACGGGGAGCCAGTATCTGAAAAAAGCTTGCCTAGATATAAAGGAAATGTAGCGTTCGAAGATGTTTCCTTTGCTTATAAAAATGATGAGTACGTATTGAAGAACCTATCATTTGAAGCACACCAAGGTGAAACCATTGCCTTAGTTGGTCATACAGGATCTGGGAAAAGTTCTATTATGAATTTATTGTTCCGTTTCTATGACCCATCTAAAGGAAAAATTACGATTGATGGAATTGATATCACTTCTGTTCCTCGTCAAACTATGCGTGAACATATGGGTATTGTTCTACAGGATCCATACTTATTTACAGGTACTATTGCTTCGAACGTCAGCCTGAATAATCCTAAAATTTCACGTAAAAAAATAGAAACTTCATTAAAGGCAGTTGGTGGGGAAAGGGTTTTGGCGAACTTGCCAAATGGCTATGATGAGCCTGTTATTGAGAAGGGGAGCACACTGTCATCTGGACAGCGTCAGTTAATTTCCTTTGCGCGTGCGCTTGCCTTTGACCCGGCTATTTTAATTTTAGATGAGGCTACTTCTAATATAGATACGGAAACAGAGGAGATTATTCAACATGCGATGGATGTACTGAAAAAAGGACGTACAACATTCATTATCGCTCACCGACTTTCTACTATAAAAAATGCAGATCGTATTCTTGTCTTAGATCGAGGTAAGATTGTTGAGCGTGGTACACATGATGAGCTCTTAGCACAGGGCGGCATTTACGAAAAAATGTATCAAATGCAGGCGAATTCATTGCAATAATAATTTGAATGGTTACAGTATAAATGAAGCCCCACTTTTCGAAAAAAGTGGGGCTTTCTATTTAAGATTTTACATTTTTAAAGACATTGACAAAAAAGAACAGCACTGAAATTGCCACTGCGATACCGCCACCAGATACAAAGAGCTCAAATAACCAGTTCGGTACATCTATATGAACCATCATCATACCGACCAAGAGGAACGGCAATCCGAGATTGTAGAACCAAAATTGTGCTTTGGCCAGTCCTGTCTCGGCTGCATCTTTATATATGGAATAAATTAAACCGATTAAACCAGTTGTCAACCAACCTACTACACCGATGTGTGCGTGTGTCGCCGTCCATTCGAGTTGAATTGTATAATGCATAAACAGTCCAAAGGCCAAAACAATCACTAAATATAAAACTGAAATCTTTATCCATTTAGCACCCATTTATAAACAACTCCTTTCCCGAAATGATTTAGCTAGCTATTACAGTTTATTCTTGTCGAATAAAAAAGATGACACATTATTCTTTGTAAAATAAAAAAGAGTTTTATTGTAAAATGTCAATTTTTTCCGTAGAATAAAAGCGTGAAAAGTAGAAATTTTCCAATCGGAGGGTCTATGAAAAAGAAAATTATTCTTTTAATGATGATTATAATGCTCTGTTACTTGCCCATCACTTTTGTCAAGAAGGCACGTTCTAGTGTGCAAACGATGACAGCAAAAGTGAATAGTGTCATTGCGGAAAATTGGAAGACCAACGAGTATAGCATTACCGTACGAGATTTAGAAACAGGGAATGTGCTTTACGATAATAATGGTGAAAAAATGATACGCCCTGCTTCTACGCATAAGCTTTTAGTTAGTGCTGCTGCATTGGATTTATTAGGACCTGATTATCGCTTTGCTACGAAGACATATATCGATGGACCAATTGAAAATGGTGTACTTAACGGTAATATTTATTTACAGGGTGGAGGAGATCCAACACTTTTACCTAATCATTTAGAATCGTTTGCTAATGGATTGAAAGAAATGGGTATCTTGAAAATAACGGGTTCCTTAATCGGAGATGATACTTGGTTTGATGCAGATCGTTTACCGAAGGGGATTGTACCCCAAGAAGAGGCTGAATCTTATGCTTCCCGTATTTCGGCATTAACGATTTCGCCAAATGATCAATATGATATTGCAACTGTGCAAGTGGAAGTGACAGGCTTAAAGGTTGGCACTACGGCTAATGTTCAGCTTGTTCCGTTTGCAAGTACTATTCCAGTTGTCAATAAAACAAAAATTGTTAAAAAGGGCGAGGAAAGCACTGTAAATATTACAAGAGAATATGGTGCAGATCGAATCATTGTAACTGGTAACTTACCAGCAGGTTCACAGGAAAATATATTTGTAACTGTTTTTAATCCAACTCAGTATACACTCGATGTATTTCGTGAAAAATTAGTAGCCAAAGGTATCCAATCAATGCCTCTAGAAACTGGGAAGGTACCTAAAAATGCACAGCGAGTAGGTATTTCGTATTCAAAGCCATTAACTGATATTAACTTTAAATATTTAAAGTTAAGCATTAATGGCATGGGAGACATGTTGACAAAACAACTAGGGCGAGAGCTACTTGGGGAAGGAAGTTGGACCGCTGGCATCCAAGCGATTCAAACTTACGGTAATGATAGTGGGCTTAATATGGATCAGTGGTATTTTGAAGATGGTTCAGGATTAAGTCATCAAAATCGAGTAAGTAGTATACAAGAAAGTCTATTATTATATAAAGTTCAAAGTAAATCCTGGTATAACTCATATTTAGATGCATTACCACATGCAGGAAAAAAGGGTAGCCTCGTTGGTGCAACTTTAGAAAATCGTATGAAGGGCTATAGTGTATCTGCTAAAACAGGCTATATTTCTGGAACCTATTCTTTGAGTGGTTATGTAAAAGGAAAAAGTGGTAAGTGGTATATCTTTAGCATTTTGACACAGGCCAATAATACTTCGGCTATCCCAACTATTGATGAAATTGTTAAACAGATTGCAAATGAAATGTAAGCTTAATACTTGTATGAGCATGTACAAAGACGATAAAAGTAAAAATCTCGCTAGTTCGATTTTGTGATGATGAAATTGCACTGTATTTGCTGATTCAAGATAAATTATTTTAAATAAGTACATGCCCTGGTCAACATCTATTCAATCGACCTGTGGAAAATAAGTAGCTGTATATCTGATCATAACATCAAAGATATACAGCTATTCGTCGTGTGTATTCAGAAGTACTTATATTTTTTATGTCGGGATTCCTAAATAATTTTTAAATTTTTTGAACGAAATGAAGCATCGCTGAGTCTAATTAGGGAAGGAGGCGAAAAGGATGGAATTTGAAATCGTACAGCGTGCTATTCGAGGGGATCATCAAGCGATACTTTCACTTATTGAAATGGATGAAGATATTTTATATCGTATGGCTTTTACATATCTGAAAAATGAGCAAGACGCTTTAGACGTGATGCAGGAGCTAGTTTACAAGGCGCTGAAAAAAATGCATACCGTTAAACAGTACGAATATGCCAGAACATGGCTCGTGCGCGYCTTAATCAATTGTTGTAAAGACCATTTACGAAAACGCCAACCAACCGTTTCAATTGAGGAACATCACCTAGTTGAATGGGTCATCTACTCTGATATGGAGCGGTTATTGGAACATTTATCCTTGTCGGAGCAGCAACTCGTCTATATGAAATATTTTCAGCAACTAAAAAACAAAGAAATTGCCGAGCTAAATCAAATTCCGGAGGGTACTGTAAAGTCTAAGCTTCATCACATACTAAAGAAGCTTAGAAACTTCGCCGGAGAAAAGGAGGACTGGCTATGAGTAAACTACCGATTGACGTTCCAAAGGAGAAACTTCAACAAGTTCGGATGGATATGTTTCGTAAAGTTCAACGAGAAAAAAGAACAAAGAAGCGCATTTTTTCCGTAGCAATAGTCTTTTTGCTGTGCCTAAGCTTTTTATTTTCTATTCGCGTTTCTCCTACGATTGCTAGCTATGTTGCAAAAATTCCTGGCTTTCAATCAATTGTATTAGCGGTTGTAAGAGATAAAGGGATAAAAGATATTGTGGACAATGGATACTATGAAGAAATCAATACGACGCAGTCTAAAAATGGTCTATCGCTTACATTGCAAGGCGTAATTGCAGATAATACGGGATTAGTACTTTACTATGACGCCGATGCCTCATTTGATATGTCGGAATTACACTTGGAGGAAGTTCATTTGTTCCAAGGGGACGAAGAAATTAAAGGCGGTGGTTCATTTACAAGCCATCAATCACATCAAACGCGCATCTCTTCTTCAGTTGACTATGGTTTTTCAAAGCCTTTCGCTTATGCTTCAAAGGATTTTAAAGTGGTTTTTCGTTTTTATGAAAAAGATAAGGGGAACATTGAAATTACGATACCGTTTTCACTACAAAACGAAATCGCAAAGGAAAAAATTATTACTGCGAATCGTATTGTAGACGTCGGTGGTCAGAAATTTACGATTACACAAATTCGCCGTTCTCCACTAAGAACAGCAATCGATATTGAATTAGATGAAGCGAATACGATGCAAATTTTAGCGCTTGATGATATTGCGGTCGAGACGGAAAATGGGGAGCGAAGAGAAGGCATTAAATATGGCTTGTCATTACGCGGTGATATTCGCACCGGCAAATTCACGATATATTTGCAAAGTAATTATTTCCATGATTCAGATTCACTCAAAATATTAATTGGAGCTGTTCATGCCGTTCCAAAGGGCGAGGATTTTATCGAAGTTGATTTTGGTAAAAAAGAAGTACTCACGAAGCCCGATTATTTGGATTGGGATATTTCTGTAACACAGCAAAGTGTATCAGTTGCTGCAAAGAAATGGGATTATAGAAGGGCACATTCGTTTTTTAATAGTGCTGTAAAAGCAGATGGCACGACGTTAGAATCTCCAAGTAGCTCGTTCTCAGATGATGCGGAGTACCTTTATGAGACGGAGAACTTTGAAAATTATGATGGCAAAGCAAAATTATATTTAAACTATTTCTACAATCCTATTGGAAAAGATATTGAACTGAATATTCCATTGAAATAAAGTACAGATGTTCAAAAAGGCTATCCAGTCAGTAGTCAAAGTAATTCAGTTAATACATCAGTATCCTGTATACAATGAGCAACATTATAATAAGCTGTTTTAAGCTGAACTAATTTTTGTATTAGTTCAGCTTTTACTATTGATTAAAGATATAATTTGGAATGCTTAAAAATAACAAGTAATGCCGTATATGTTATTTTTCTTAGGTCTATTGGGGTTAGTGATAGGTATTTCTGAAGCAAATCCAAAAATAAGTGCAATCATATCTTTCCTTGGATCTGCGTTTGCTCTTTTTGTTTGCTTCTATAGTTTTAACTAACAAGGGCGTTGATCCACGAAAGATCAGTTTAGTGGAATATGGGTCTTTTGAAACAATGGGGGGAAGTGTATGAAAAAGGTATTAATTGCTTTGTTAGCTGTAGTTGTATTAGTAGGTGGGATTTATTTTGTATTTAACCTTAAACCACCTAAACCAACTATAACTATTGAAAATAATACTGTAGAAGTGGCACAAGGTTCTTATTGTTGGGGTGGGCTTATTAACGTTCAATGTGTTGATAAGATTTCCTCGCCAGATATTATTAAACATCAAAAACTTAAACCTGTTGTTGTATCACCTGGAGCTGAATTAAAAATAGAATTTAATCGTAAACCACTAGAAAATACGTTGAGCGCATCTATATGGTTTAATAAAAACGAAATGGAGAATGTCCGATTAAATGACAATGTTCTATTAGTGCCAAAAGAAAAAGGGGTTTATATTTATAGTGTTTCTGCACATTGGGAAAAAGGAAGTTCGAGTTATGACTTTGTAATTGAAGTTAAGTAAGTCTTTTTTCACTATCGGGGCAATTTAGTTGAACAAGATGAAAGCAAATTATTGTTCATTCATAATTACATAAAGAACATCGTAATAATATTTATATAAAACCAAAGTGGAGGTTTACAAATGAAACATACTACGAAAGTAACAGAATGCCCTAAATGTGGTGGAAAAGAATTGGGGAAAGGTCATCAACATAGTAGTTATTCAGTTATGATTCCATATAATAAGTTAAGCTTTGGGTATGATGTTGAATATATTATTTGTACAGAATGTGGGTTAATAATTGAAAGTTATGTAGAAAAACCAGAGAAATTTAAGGGGACACTTTAGATGTTCTTCAAGTAACGGGGTGCTTTACTTCAAGATGGGATTCCACAGAGATCCCATCTTTTTCTTCTTCAACTAACGTTGCAGGATAGTAGAAGAAGGAATTTCGCACTTTTATTAGAAATATATCTATAAACAGACTATAGATGGAGGGCTGATTATGGCATTAGTTTCAATCTTTACTGTTGGTAGGCTAAACCACCCCTATGACCACCCTAGCTCTCGTGAATTTTATCAAGTGGGAAATGAAGTATATCGTCAGGCAACTAAATCAGGACTTATAGAGGCATTTTCACCTGTAGGAGTCCCTTTCCCTGAAGAAACCGTAAAGGGAAATGGTTCACCTATTCTTACTCTTACAGTATGGAGAAATCTTCAATCCTTATATCGCTTTACCTATTCGGGACAGCATATACAAGCATTACGAGATAGAAGCAAATGGATGGAGCAATATCCAGAGAAACACCTTTCTTATGTAGTTTGGTGGACAGAAAAGGTGAAGGATGTCTCATGGGAGGAAGCATTTAAGAGATACAACTATTATATTCAGCATGGTCCAACTCCTTTTGCATTTGATTTTAAGCATACATTTGATGAAAAAGGGGAGAGGTTCTTGATTAAGTAGCAGGGGTTCACTCTGAAGGGAATTGTGAAGTATTACACTTAAACTAACGGGGGCTTCGTATTATATAGTTCAGCCAGAACTTTCTGGTTGAACTTTTTTTATTTAGATTTAATCTATCAGTAGCCAGGGTAGAACGTACGGGGGCTATCACCACTTTTTTGAAGCTTTACCCATTCTTCATAAATAACTTAAAGTTGTATGTTATCGTCTTTAAATAAATATATGGGTAGGGGCCAATTAAGTTTGATTGTCATGAATTAAATTTCAAAGTTTTTCATGGTCAAAACTATATTGTCACATTACTTTTTTTGTCCCTTAAATAGAAGTTTTGTCGAAAACATCTTGCTATTTTAATAAAAGTAGTATCATTTATTTTCTAGAACAAATTAGATGTGTTTTATGACTTTTCTGTTAAAAGGAGTTTTAATCTATATAACATCAACATGCTTAATAGAAAAGTTCACGGATCAATCAAATATATTCCTAACTAGCAAAGTAATAAACAAAATTATATGTAAGTACAAAAAAATAAACAGTAAGTGAGGTAGTCTATGGGCTTTTTCAAAAAGAAAAGTAATTCTAAATTACATTCCAATTCTATTTCAACTAGCCAAATGTTGAAGACAAGTTCAACAAATGAATTAAAAACAAATCTTCAAGAAAATTTACAAAGAATAAAGGATTCCCTTGGGAAAAGCTCGGATATTATCATTCGAGAAATTCGATTTGGAAAAGAAGAAACTATTAAAGCAGGTATTATCTATACAGATGGATTAACCGATACTACCTCATTACAAAATTTTATTTTAGAAACGCTCATGCTAGATATCGAAGGGACCGAAATACAGAAAAAGCTATCTCCTGATCAAAATCTGATTAGCGTATTAATAGATTCTGCTATGACAGTAGGAGAAATTAAAGAACTAACTAATTTTGAAGCGCTTTTTTCTGGTCTTTTATCGGGGGATACGATTATTTTAATCGATGGATATGCCCAAGGCTTAATCATTTCCAATAAGCATTGGGTTGAACGTGGAGTAACGGAAGCATCAGCCCAGGTGGTAGTAAGAGGACCACGTGAAGGATTCTCTGAAAATTTGCGTGTAAATACCGCCTTAGTTCGTAGAAGACTGAAAGATCCGAATCTCTGGATGGAATCAAAAGTTATTGGAAAACGCACGAAAACGAATGTTGCCATGATGTATATCAAAGGAATTGCGAATGACAAAATAGTGAAAGAAGTCCGTTTACGTTTGGATAAAATAGATATTGATGGAATTCTTGAAAGTGGAAATATCGAGGAATTGATTCAGGATACACCTTATACACCTTTTCCAACCATATATAATACAGAACGTCCGGATGTAGTAGCTGCAGCATTATTGGAAGGTCGCATAGCCATTTTGGTAGATGGAACACCATTTGTCCTTATTGTTCCAGCATTATTCGTGCAATTTTTTCAATCTTCAGAAGACTACTATCTAAGTTCGGGTATTGCAAGTCTTATTAGAATCCTTCGTTTTTTTGCATTTGGGATTTCAATGCTTGCACCTGCAATATTTATTGCGGTCACAACTTTTAATCATGTAATGCTACCTACTGGATTCCTTATAAGTCTGGCAGCCCAACGAGAAGGTGCTCCATTTCCGGCATTTGTTGAAGCAATCATAATGGAAGTCACCTTTGAAATCTTGCGTGAAGCAGGTTTAAGAATGCCACGAAGCATCGGTTCAGCCATTTCTATTGTAGGGGCATTTGTAATTGGAACAGCAGCGGTTGAAGCAGGCATAATCTCTGCTGCGATGGTAATCGTGGTTTCAATAACTGCCATTTCTAGTTTCGTTTCTCCAGCTTACAACTTAGCTATCTCTGGCAGGATACTACGCTTTGGGTTTATGGCAATAGCTGCTTCTTTTGGTTTATTAGGAATAACGATTGGTTTAATCGCTCTACTTCTGCATTTATGTAGTTTGCGTTCTTTTGGTGTGCCTTATATGTCTTCACTAGGTCCATTTAATCTTTCCAATCAAAAGGATACGTTTATTCGCTTGCCTATATGGAAAATGTTTACTCGACCTCCTCTAATCAATCAACAAAATACCGTTAGGCAACAAAATTCAGCCTCTGCAAAGCCAGAACCACCAAAAAATAAGGAGTCTGAAGGGGGTTAAACGATGAAAAAGTGCATTTTTGTTTTCCTGATTCTGATCCCCCTTCTTACGGGGTGTTGGGACAAGAGGGAATTAAATGAGATTGGCATTGTGTTGGCAATGGGAATCGATAAAGTAGAAGATGAATACAGAGTAACTGCTCAAGTGGTTGTACCTTCGGAAGTATCCACGAAAACAAGTACTGGGCGTACACCAGTCATCCTGTATCAGGAGAACGGAGAAACGGTATTTGAAGCCTTACAAAAAATAACAAAAGAGTCGCCCCGGGAAGTATATACTGGACATCTTCGAATGCTTGTGCTGGGTGAGGATTTAGCTGAAGAAGGCATAGCCAAATCCTTAGAGTTATTGTCAAGATATTGGGAACTTCGATCTGATTTCTATGTTGCTATTGCTAAGGATAAGACCGCAGAGGAATTGCTGAATGTCAGAACAACGATTGAAAATATACCCGCCAATGAAATGTTTAACACGCTTAAAACGCCAGAAGCTACCTCGACTTCAACAAACGGCTTTACATTAGATGAGTTGATAGCCAGTCTTACAAGTGCTGGAAAGGAATCTGTATTAACAGGGATTCTAGTAAAAGGAGAACTAGAAAAGGGATCAAATAAACAGAATGTGGAATCGATTACTCCTTCTGTGCAAATTAAATATGATGATTTAGCAGTGTTTAAAAAAGATAAACTGGTGGGCTGGTTAACTGAACGAGAAAGCAGAGGGTATAATGCTATACTCAACAAAGTGCATAATTCTGTAACTGCTATATCTTGTCCTAAAGGGGGGGAAGCCACTTTAGAGATTATTCAATCGGATTCTAAAATGAAAGGCAATATAAACAAAGGTAAGCCTGAAGTGGATGTCAATATTAAAGTAAAAGGAAACGTTGAGGAAGTAGAGTGTCAAATTAATCTTAATGACCAAAAAACAATTGTTGAGCTAGAGAAAAATACTGAAAAACAGTTAGAAAAGACCATTATGCTGACCATTGAAACGGCACAAAAACAATATAAGTCAGATATATTTGGATTTGGTGAAGCCATTCATCGATCTAATCCGAAAGAATGGAAAAAGATCAAAGAGCAGTGGGATGAGGAGTTCTCTGAGATGACAGCGAATGTTAAAGTTGACGTAAAACTTGTACACACGGGTACAGAAGGTAATTCCTTCTTAAAAAAGATAGAGGTTAAATAATTATGATAAAAACTATGGGAATATTACTGATTGCAGCAGTTATTCTGTGGATTGAAGTTCCACCTCTCTTGGAAAAAAAATATAAAAAAGAGTTGCTTGTATTTTTAATTCTTCTTGCAATTGGGGTAGGTCTAAGTATTACACTTTTTGGATTTGAAAAATCTATTCCAAATCCATTTGATTTACTCACTTTTATTTTTAAACCACTTAATGACTTAATTTCTCTTTTGTTGAAATAAAAGCACAGTGTGTAGAGGGGAAGGTCTGATATGAATGATGCAAGACGTTAAAATAAATTCTTACCAATTTCTAGTTTTAGTTATTTTATTTACGATTGGTACGAGCATCTTAACTGTACCATCAGCATTAGCAACCGACGCAAAGCAAGACGCCTGGATTTCCACTATAATTGGTACAGGAATCGGTTTATTAGTCGTATGGCTATTCATCACTATAGCAAATTGGTTCCCTCACCTCACTTATGTCCAAATCATTGAAAAACTATTTGGAAGATGGATAGGTAAAGCCATTTCTGCTTTTTTTGTATTTATAACTCTACTTTATGCTTCAGAACTTTTGTATTATTTTGGGATATTTCTAAACATCCATATGCTGCCGAATACCCCAATGGTAGTCCTTAATATTCTTATGGCGGGGATTGTGGTGATGGGAGTCCGTCTTGGATTGGAAACTTTCGCTCGTACTGCAGAAATCCTAATTGTCGTGTTCTTCGTCTTTTTTCTCATTTTAGTAGTGTGTATTTCACCTGAAATAAAGTTTGAAAACATACAGCCTGTATATGAGATGGGGACAAAAAAGATCGTTCAATCATCCATGTTTTATGTTATAGTATCTTCAGTAAATGCCGTTGTTTTCTTAATGATTTTTCCTTCTTTTGTTAATAAAATGAAACAAGGTAAAAAAACTTTTTTAATTGGAAACTTAATAGGCGGCATCGTCATCATCGTTATTACATTTTTGTGTGTTACAGTATTAGGTTCTGAGAAAACTGCAGGAGAGATTTATCCAAGCTATGAATTGACCAAAAAGATAAATATCGGGAATTTTATACAGCGTATTGAGGGATTAATGGCATCGCTTTGGATTATCACTCTCTATTTTAAGACGACCATATATTTTTACGTTTCCGTTTTAGGGATGGCACAAATTCTGAATTTGAAAGATTACCGCCCTTTAACATTACCGTTAGGCATGATTGCCGTTATCCTTTCTCTCGTGATTTATCCTAATATCATCTACCAAAAATATTTTGACGATACAACGGGTAATTCTTTAACATTATCAATCGGACTTTTTTTACCTCTTTTGTTGGTAGTCGTATATGCAATACGAAAAATAACGAAAAAGAACGAAGTAGAAATAAACCAATAGATGATTATTTTGAAAAATCTATAGATAAGCCTTTAATTTGGCTAAAAATATAGATAGAAACTCTATAATATATAGAGAATATAGATTTGAGAAATATATAGTATTCACTTGGAATGGAAACACAGAAAGGGCGAATACCAGGTTCTTATTGTACTAATGGGTGCTTTCGTATTATATAGTTCAGCCAGAACTTTCTGGTTGAACTTTTTTTATTTAGATTTAATCTATCAGTAGCCAGGGTAGAACGTACGGGGGGGGGGGACATTGATCCCGTCAACTAAACTGTTCACCCCCTACTTGTAGAAATATGTTTGAGGCTGGTTGGGACTTAGATCTCGTATAACAAGCGAAGCTATAATACTACTTGGAGGTAATAGTTGCTTGTATTAATAAACTTCTTCAATGGATATATGCTTTATTAAAGAGGAAAGAAGTTTTCCTTGATTTATCTTAATTTATTATATTGACCATTAGATGAAAAGCCTTCCACAATACACTTGGAGGTTTATTTGGTATGCCCAAAAACAGTATAACATAAAGAAAAGTGCCATTTTACAAATAGATATTGACAACCTATTAGCTGGTTTAATTGAATAGCTAGAAAGATGTATCCATCTCATACGAGGTGGTTTTTTATTTACAAGGTGTCAGGACTTAAGAGTTGTGGACTGGATTCTTCTTCAACTAACGGTGCATGTTAGTTTAATAAGGTGTTTGTTTTATCATTAAACAATAAAGATAGATGATCAAAGAAAAGAAGTAATACAATTTAATAGTAGTTTCGATGAACCGTACCACAAGTAAGTGAGATTCTATTCATTTAGTGGAGCGTTGATTAAATAGAAAAAATAGACCTAATAGTATGAACTAAAAGAAGAGAGTCAGTTCTTTATGGACTAACTCTCTTTTTTTAGTTCATATGCAGTTTGCAAGGAAAAAAAATCTCTACTTAATTGAAATGGGTGAATTCAATTGTAAAGTAGAGAAATAGACGTGAGAGATAGAGCCATTTCGTTAAACAAGAAATGAATAATTTGAACGAATATTATTTTTCATAGGAATGATTAGGACAAAGTGGCTATATATATAGATTGTATGAATTTATGATATAGGGGAGGGATTGCAAGTGGTTGGAAATAGAGCTGTGGCCTATATGGGCTCCGGAAAAGTAGAAGTGCAAGATATTGGTTTTCCAGATTTGGTTTTACGAGATGGACCAGGGGTAAATCCACTTAATGTAGGACGCAAATGTGATCATGGTGTTATTTTAAAGGTAGTAACAACTAATATTTGTGGAAGCGATCAGCATATGGTGAGGGGGAGAACTACAGCTCCGACAGGATTAGTCCTAGGCCACGAAATTACAGGAGAAGTGATTGAAGTAGGCCGAGATGTTGAATTTATTAAAAAAGGTGATTTAGTTTCTGTTCCATTTAATATAGCTTGCGGTCGGTGCCGTAGCTGTAAGGAGCGGAATACTCATATTTGTGAGAATGTAAATCCAGATCGTCCTGGTTCAGCATATGGTTATGTCGATATGGGAGGATGGGTTGGAGGTCAATCTGAGTATGTAATGGTGCCATATGCCGACTTCCAATTATTAAAATTTCCTGATAAAGACCAAGCAATGGAGAAAATTAGAGATTTAACAATGCTTTCAGATATATTTCCAACTGGATATCATGGTGCCGTAAGTGCAGGTGTGAAACCGGGATCAACTGTGTATATCGCAGGTGCAGGTCCGGTTGGTCTCGCTGCTGCTCATTCAGCTCAGTTACTAGGAGCCGCTGTAGTAATTGTAGGAGATTTAAATGAAGAAAGGTTAGCTCAAGCTAGAAGCTTTGGTTGCGAAACAGTTAATTTACGAAATCATTCAAACCTAGGAGAGCAAATCGACCAAATACTTGGAGCACCTGAAGTAGATTGTGCTGTAGATTGTGTAGGATTTGAAGCATCTGCACATGGAGCTAATACAGTTGAAGCACCTGCTACTGTTTTAAATTCTATTATGCAAATAACACGTGCTGGAGGACGTTTAGGTATACCGGGTCTTTACGTAACCGGGGACCCTGGTGGAATTGATGAGGATGCAAAAATTGGTACATTAAAAATTCGTCTTGGCTTAGGATGGGCTAAAGCACATACTTTTGTAACTGGTCAAACACCTGTTATGAAATATCATCGCGATTTAATGGCGGCAATTTTGAGTGGAAGAGCTCAAATTGCGAAAGCTGTTAATGCTACAGTAATATCAATAGACGAAGCTCCAAAGGCATATCAAGATTTTGATAAAGGGGCTGCCAGAAAATTCGTCATCGACCCACACGGTCTAGTAAAGTAAGAGATTTCTACAGGGGTTAAATTGAAATAAGCATAGAGGACAAACCTTTGGCTACTTTTCAATAAGAACTAGATAGAATGCTGATATTCTAAGGAGACTTTGAGCTTCATTTCTCAAAGTCTCCTTTTTTTCGTTGCTTATTTATCACAAGTATATTTGTATTCAGGTTGTGTCTGAATGAGGAAACCACTTCGAACTTGTCCTGTCCAGTTTTGTAAGGATTCGTACCATTGTACGCTATCAAAAAAGTCATCTACTGTTGTAGTATTTGAAAACCAGATAAGTGGAGTGAAAGAAACAAGCTGTCCAGCATCTCCCCAAACACCGCCAGCCGGAATAGTACTTTGTTTAACCAGCAGTAAAGGAAGCCCATATTAGAAAGCCAAAGAAGGTTCAATTTGTAGGAATGGTAAATATGATTCACCTTGAGGAGTAAGAGTTAATAGGTTTTAGTAGAGCGGCTGCACAGCCATAGCTTAACTTATGGCTTGTAGTTAATAATCGTGTAGAAATCGAAGATGAAGATTGGTCGAAAAATATTGAAGTTAAACAAGTACTTGATGGATTAAATTCAATAAATTCTTTACTTACTATTTAACTTATACTTTTTTAATATTATAATACTCTGTGTATTTGATTGTTTATCATTATCTTGGAGCTTGTGTTGATTTTAAAAGAAGAGACGAAACTAGCTTTTCAATGGATTCTAATAAAATCAACCATTGTGTTTAACAGAGCCTATAGTTTTTACATCCCAGCGAGTTAATCAGCGAATTGGTTTCAAAAGAACCTCATATAGATACATTACGGGGAACCGCAGCGTAAGATAAGAAAAAGCCATTCCCTCCACAAGCGGAGAGAATGACTTTCCTTCATAAATCGCAAAACTACTGATTATAGTTTTGCCCAACGTTCCTCTAACCAGTTCATAAATTCTACACCTTTGTCGCCTTCATACGCATCAAAGACATCTAAACGCATACGTTTTAGTTTATCCGCAAAGTCTGCCACTGTATGGTCCTTCGGCAAGCTCTTTTTCACCCGCAGGAAAATTTTGTCTGTGCCTTTGATAATATCAAAACGTGCAGGTAATGGCTTCTCTACGTCCTCACCAAACGCCGCGAGTGCTTCATAGGCTGCTAATTGCACCTTGTGGACAGTATCATGCTGCATACGATTTTTTAATAAATCTATGATTTTGTCATGTTGATAAGCCGATAACATTTCGACTGCGTCTAAACGCTCTCGCCAGCTAGACGTATAATTGGCCTGTTTTTTTAATGTTTCATACTGCTCAGGTAATGCTGTTTCAAATTGTTTCAAGTAATTGCACCTCTTTTTTTAACTAGAGGAAAAATGAATTCTTCTTCTGCTTTTCTTATTATACGTTGTCTGGGCGAAAATAGCTATGAATCGCTGGTAAGGATATATATAGAAAATGGAAACTAACTACATTAAGGTGAATCGTATCATAAGTATGTACTATTCTTTATTAGATTTGCTTATCTTATTAAACTCCCATAAAAGAACTTAAACATCTTTCATATTCTGTGGTGTAGCACTGGTTTTGCGCTACATAGATGGCTAACGGGGGCTATTGCTCAAATTGAACAATCGCCCCCGTTAGTTAAAGTATGATTCTTCACAAATTCTTTGGTATTCGCAGTAAGTAGTTCATAACCCTACTTATTAATTTCCTCATATTGTGCAGTGAAATTCTGATTACATAAACCAACATAACATCTAAAACACAGTATTTGCGAAGCCATTAAATAATTCAAATCTATTAAAATAACCAGATTTACTTTTCTTTTTTATTTCGCAACACTACACTAATAATTATGTAGATGAAACTTAATAAAAGAAGAAATAAGCCACCTAGAATGATTATTCCTATAAATTTCAAAACTATGCTCCTCCTTCCAATACGTAAAGCTGAACATTATCTTTCAGATATCAATTCAATATAGTGATGAAATTTAAAATCCCACTTTTGTATATCTATTTAAAATAACCTTCTACTCCTTATTATTCAACTAAACAGCTCCGTTAGTACAATAAGAAAAAAGAGCTGTCTAAGCAGCTCGGTCTTCAAGTAAAGCCTCCGATAGTTCAACAATCCATTTTCAAGTTAACCCTTATCTTTGAATGTTTTATAATATTCATACGCTAAAATAATAAACCCTAATAGAGAAAATATTACTATAACAAATGGGAATCCTAAAAATAAAGATTCATTGACTACATCCCCATGCATTTTTCATCAGTCTATGTATCTATTTGTTGCTTCCTTATGTAAAATCAGAAAATCTCTTAATGACCAAATGAAGAATAGAAATGGTAAACCAGAGATGAATGAAAAACTTAAAAGAAATGAAATCATCCCGTATTCTCCGCTATCATTTCCCAAAACACCCATTATAAACGCTACTGGAATAGTCGCGAAAAAAATCAAGAAATTCATCCCACAGGTAAATTTATAATGCTTTAAAGAAGATTCTTTAGGTTCTTTTTTTCTGAAAAAGAAATAAAAGATAATTTGATAAAGATAAAAAATTGGTATACATATTTCTGCAAACGTTACGACTATTGACATTTAATTCACCTATTTTTCAAATAAAATAATAATGCACGAAGTCAAGTGTGTATAGGGTAACTTAAATAATGAATATAACGCTTCATTTTTATCCTTCCTAAATATAAATATTTAAACAATATCCCTTTGTTATGGAAATTCCCCCATAGAATGTTTGACCTAAAAAATCTTAACAATATATTGCCTTATTTCATATATGTAATTTTTTCCACTAAACCGCTCCATTAGTTGAATAACAGATAGATAAGCTGAACTAATATCAAAATTAGTTCAGCTTAAAATTAGCATATTATAATGTTGCACATTGTATATAAAATCCTGAAATATTAAGTGCATTACTTTAACTCTTGACTTTTAATAAAATGTAAAGCTTCTTGAGCCTTTTGCTATTGTTATTTAATTTTTTTACAAATGTTTTTGTTGCGAAAGTGAAACATCAGCTACAAAAGATTCCCACCTCGTATAGTGGAATCATATAAGGCTCTTTGTCTTAAATTTAGCTGACACCAAATAATGAAGGTGATTCACAAATAAAGGAATAAAATATCATGCATTTAGTACATACTAGTGTACGTCTTTTTTTCGTCCAATATGCATATAATTAGACTATATTAACTTTTTTCCAACTTAAAACGTCAAAAAGAGTGGTAAATTTTTTTGCAAGAGAGGACTTATGTATGGAAAAAAATATGAAACGCTCTAAGGAAAAAAAGAGCAAGAAGAAAATTTGGCTATGGATAGTAGGTAGCTTATTAACAATTTTTTTAATTTTTATAGGTACTGCTTATTATACAATCCAAAAAACGATGAATAAAATAAATACACCATTAATTGAAGCAACAGGTGCTGAAAATGAAGATCAAAAAATAGTTACGAAAAAGGACCCGTTTTCAGTGTTAATGCTTGGTGTGGATGAACGTAAAAATGATAGTGGCCGTTCAGACACGATGATAGTCATTACGGTAAATCCTGAAAAACACACGATGAAAATGCTCAGTATACCCCGAGATACTCGTACTGAAATTATTGGCCATAATTCCGTCGATAAAATCAACCATGCCTATGCATTTGGAGGCGTCCCAATGGCGGTCAACACGGTAAAGCATTTTTTAGATATACCAATTGATTATTATGTGTTTATTAATATGGAAGGCTTCCTGCAAATTATCGACACAATTGGTGGGGTAACGATTGATAATGACATGGATTTAACCTATAACTCCTACCATTATCCGAAGGGTGAGATCACTTTAGACGGTGAAAATGCACTGATTTTTTCACGTATTCGTTATGAAGATCCACGTGGTGATTTCGGTCGTCAAATTCGACAACGACAAATTATTGAAGCGGTTCTGAAAAAAGCCTCAACACCATCTATATTATTAAAGGCTACAGATATGCTTGATGTAGTAGGAGAAAATGTTCGTATGAATTTTTCGATGAAGGACTTAATCCAATTACAAAGTATTTATAAACAAATGGATGGTAATATTGAGCAGCTATCGTTTAAAGAGGGAGATGGTAAAAGGATTAACAACATATGGTATTTCATCCCTAAAGAGACAGAGCTAGAACAAATAAAATTGGATTTAAAAGCCAGTTTGCAATAAATACTATAGAATGACAATTTGAGTATGATAGCTGTAAAACTTTTGACAATGAAGGGAGGGAGATCAATGAATGGGAGGACCCAGGTGCTTAGGTATACAGCTGTAAACAATTGCATGCAAAGCTATGTGCCTAAGCGTAAGGTTCAAAAAAGTCGAGTCAGTTCAGCTATGCGACATTTACAACTATTGTGTTTAAAAATTTTCATGTAAAAAATAAAAAAATCATTCAGGTAGGGTGCATGCCTAGTTGAATGGTTTTTTTATTTCATGGGATGTTTGAAATTTCGGAAAACGGGTGTATAATTTTATTAGAAATGGTTGAGGGAGTGATTGTGTTGATTATAGGCACAATTTTATTAGTAGTTGCATTACGTGCAGGTATTGGTTTAGCAGTCGACTTAATTAATAGCAGCATCACTCTACTACGCAAAGTAACCATTCATACTCGAAAAACAAAAGAATAAAATGCATCTAGGCAAAGCTAAGTAGCTTTGTCTATTTTTGTGGTCGTTACCAAAAATCAGGGATGGCATTTGTTGAAATGTATGAGCAGATTTAGGTCTGACCCGATCAGATTTCCCTTGTACCTGACCTGACACAGATGAGACCCTGGATATCAAGAGAAGTGGGCCATCCCACGCCCTAGGAAAACGTCTAGTTGAATGGAAATTAACCTCACATTATGGTGATGAGTCATTTTTGTGAATTTGGAACAATTTATGTGATTAATTCGTCAATATACTGTAGAAAATGTTATACTATAAAAAAACAGTATCGGGGAATGAGCATGCAACAAGAGAAATCAAGTTTCAAAAAAGAAATAATATCTTATCTTAAAATTATTGTGATTACAGCTATAGTTGTTTTAGGCTGTAAGCAATTTTTATTTGCACCGATTAAAGTGCAAGGGGCTTCTATGTACCCAACTTATCATGATAAAGATATTATTATTGTAAGTAAAATGAGTAAAATTGAACGCTTTGATCAAATTGTCTTTCAATCACCAACAGAAGATGAACTATATATTAAACGAGTGATTGGCCTACCAGGTGATACTGTTGAAATGAAAGACGATGTTTTGTATGTAAATGGCAAAGCTTATAAAGAAGATTATGTGAATCGTCAAACAGATGATCCTAATCAATTACGTATTACAGAAAATTTCACGTTAGAGCAATTAGTAAATGAAAAAAAGGTTCCTGAAGGTAAGTATTTTGTACTTGGGGACAACCGTTTAAGAAGTTCTGATAGCCGCCATTATGGCTTGATTTCTAAAGATGCCATCTATGGTGAAGCTAAATTAACAGTATATCCATTTAATCGTTTCCATATCGGTTCAAAGTAAAATAAATTGACTTTTAGTGAAAAAAAGAGTTTCCTCTTTTTTTCACTTTTTTAGTTCGCTGATAATGCTTTACAAACTTTATAAGTGGGGTAATAGATACAAACTGTTGAATTTTCAACAGTTTCTTTTATGGGGATTTGCTGTTCGCTCAGACTAGTAGAAATGATTGCTTGTTTATCGATTGTGAGCTCTTCTATTACTGGTTCAACACCATAAAACAACAATAAAAAATAGCATACTAAACCTAATATTCGCAAACAATCACCTCGCAATGTTCTGTTATATTAGTATGTATGGTCAAACTTTAAAAAATATAAGTAAAATCTAAAATTTCTCTCTTATAAAATCATTTTTTTTAGGTAAGCGTTTGCACTTCAATGATTGAAAGTGCTATAGTGAACCGACTTTATGGGTGACAAGGAAGAGAGAGAATAATAAAAAATTGTTGTCATGCAATATTCAATATGCTACTATAGCTAACGTGAATATTTGATCTGTATAACCTCAATAATATGGATTGAGGGTCTCTACCAGGAACCATAAAATCCTGACTACAAAAATTTTGCTTCATTTTTGTAGTCAGGATTTTTTTCTTTTATCTCCCTGCAAAAATGAAAGTGTAACAGAAGGGTGATTACTATGAATTGGAGAGTATATATTCTTGCCATTACTACCTTTGCGGTAGGATTGGTGGAATTAATTGTAGGTGGTATATTGCCAACGATTGCAGACGATTTAAATGTGTCCTTAGCAACAGCGGGACAATTAATTACAATATTTGCTCTCGTCTATGCAATATCTGCGCCTGTCCTTTTATCGTTAACTGCAAAAGTGGAAAGGAAGCGCCTTTATCTTATTTCTTTATTTATTTTTACTTTAGGTAATGTTATGACGTATTTTAGTACGACATTCTTGATTGTCATGATTGCTAGAATTTTCACGGCAATGAGTACTGCATTGGTTATCGTCTTATCCTTAACAATTACAACAAAAATTGTTGAACCAAGACATCGTGCAAAAGCTTTAGGACTTGTTTTCATAGGTGTAAGTTCTGCACTTGTCATCGGTGTGCCGATGGGGATATTTGTGTCAGAAGCATTTGGATGGCGAGCTGTATTTTTAGGAATAGCGCTTCTTTCAACTGTATCAATGATTCTTATTGCGTTACTTCTTGAAAAAATGCCAGTTGTGGAAGTTGTTCCATTGAAGGCTCAAATTAAATCACTAGCGAATTTAAAAATCTTAAGTGCACAATTAACAACACTATTTATGCTGGCTGGTCATTATATGCTTTATGCATATTTCACACCATTTTTAGTAGAAGCATTTGATATGAGTGCTTCTTGGATTAGTATCTGTTATTTAATCTTCGGAATAGCGTCTGTCAGTGGGAATGCTTTAGGCGGTTGGCTAAGTGACAAAATTGGTACTGGTAAAGCCATTCTATTGATTGTAGCTACATTTGCTGTTGTATTATTTAGTATTCCTTACACGATTATTGCTTTACCACTCTTTTTAGTCGTAACAGTTTTATGGGGTGCACTTAGCTGGGCACTTACACCTCCATTACAAAGTTATTTAATACAAGCTGATCCAAAAACATCTGATATTCAACAAAGCTTAAATACAGCTGCATTACAAATCGGTATATCCATTGGGTCAGCTGTTGGTGGAGCTATGTTTGCTGTTACAGGATCGGCTACGCACTTAGCTAGCTTCGGTGCCATTTTAGTTTTATGTGCTTTAGGCTGTGCTATTTTCTCTCTAAAAAGAGCGCCAGTTTCACATGAGGCTGAGCTAGGGCTGAAATCTGCTCACAACAACTCATAGTTTAGAGCGGCTCATCGGACGCCCCCAGGAAGCTTTGCTCTGTGCGAAAGCGAAGCGACAGCAACAATTTTTTAACTGTGCGAAAGCGAAGCGACAGCAACAATTTTTTAACTGTGCGAAAGCGAAGCGACAGCAACAATTTTTTTAACTGTGCGAAAGCGAAGCGACAGCAACAATTTTTTTTACTGTGCGAAAGCGAAGCGACAGCAACAATTTTTTAACTGTGCGAAAGCGAAGCGACAGCAACAATTTTTTTTACTGTGCGAAAGCGAAGCGACAGCAACAATTTTTTTACTGTGCGAAAGCGAAGCGACAGCAACAAAGCGCCCAGCCGGAACGGAAATCAGCCACACCTTATGGTGATGAACTTTTAGAGTGGAGTTTTTTGGATTAAATATCCAGGGAATACTACTGAAAAAGAAGGACAATTATATAGGGAGATAGAATGTAAGTTTAGAGGAGGTTGGTAAATACATGCAAATAGATTTAACAGAATTCAAAGGATCAAATGTGAAAGTTGTCGCAACGATTGACCAGACGCTTTACCGAAATGTGGGTGCTATTATTTTATATGAAGAGGATTCACACACTTTATCTGTACGAAAATTAAAACGAAAAATCGCTGATCAATATATACCAACAGACGAACTCGAAAACTTTATGTTCGACTCTCAAGCAGATGCTATAAAATTTACTCATAAGCTTACTAGAATGAGTGCACTCGATTATTTATTAGTTGCAAATAAAGAGAGACAATATAATAATTGCAAGACTGGCCTATAGGGGGTCTATGCATGTGACGAAGGGCATTTGGAGTAGCCATATTCCAAATGTCTTTTTTTGTGCTCACATTTGCCTTAATGGTCATCACGAATTTCTACAATGGGATGAAGAAAACCCCGCTGATTCAAGCTTCACTTTATAGTATATTTTCACCTATAAACAAATATTTAATTTCTATATCGATTATTATCATACTGGAATAGGACAAGGAATAGATTGTTGTAGTTAAAGTATTTTAGGGGCTCGAGTAGATAGAGAGTCTGATGATTCAATACTATTTTTAGGATATAAAAGTTTCTCTCTGCCTAAGATAGATAATTCAAAGGAGTCTACTGTTGGGAATCTAACTTATTTACCAATAACAGCATTTTCTCCTGAATTCAGGATAGGGTGGCTGCTGTGAGTTACTTAATAATTTCAAATGGAGGGGGAATCGAATGTCAGACTATCATCAACAATCATCAGCTGAAGTTATGAAAACTTTGAACGTGACAGATCAAGGATTGAGTGATTATGACGTTCAAAAGAGGCAAGAAGTGTACGGCTATAATGTATTAGAGGAAGGAAAAAAAACAAGTGCATTTGCCGTTTTCTTTGGACAATTTAAAGATTTATTAGTCATTATTTTAATCATCGCTGCTTTCGTTTCATTTCTATTAGGGGAAGTAGGAAGCACGATTGTGATTATGGTTGTCGTTATATTGAACGCTATCCTAGGCACTGTACAGCATGTCAAGGCAGAACAGTCTTTGGATAATTTAAAAGCCTTAACCTCTCCGATTGCCAAAGTAATGCGAAATAATCAGCTCATAGAGATTTCTTCGGAAGATATAGTCGTTGGGGATCTTCTGTATTTGGAGGCTGGTGATTATATAAATGCAGATGGGAGATTATTAGAAAGCCATAATTTGCATATCAATGAAAGCTCGCTGACAGGTGAATCAATCGCTGTAGCGAAAAGTATCGATCCTATCAAGGAAGGCAATGTAACGGTTGCTGATAAAAAGAACATGGTATACTCTGGAAGCTACGTGACAACTGGTCGCGGTATTGTCATGGTGACAGCTATCGGAATGCAAACGGAAATCGGCAAAATTGCAAATTTACTCGATACTGCGAAAGAGAAGAAAACACCTTTACAAGTAAGTTTGGATAATTTCGGAGAAAAATTAGCTTTAGGGATTACATTACTCTGTTTAGCGATTTTCGTGATTGACCTTGTTAGAGGGCGTGCACTAGTAGAATCGTTTATGTTCGCGGTTTCACTTGCCGTTGCAGCAATTCCAGAAGCATTAAGCTCGATTGTTACCATTGTACTAGCATTTGGGACACAAAAAATGGCAAAGGAAAATGCCATTATTCGAAAGCTTTATGCTGTGGAAAGTCTTGGCAGTGTATCTGTCATTTGTTCAGATAAAACAGGAACATTAACTGAAAATAAAATGGTTGTACAAGAGGTCTATGTGGATGAAAAAATTATTCCACATGATCAGCTACACACTAGAAATGCAATTGAGAGAGACCTTATGTTAAAGGCAATATTATGTAATGATGCTGTAGAAAGGGACGGTAAGGAAATCGGTGATCCTACTGAGATTGCACTCGTAAAACTAGGGAAGCAATATGGTTTTGACGAATTGCAGCTAAGAGACCATTATCCAAGAGTGGCCGAAATCCCTTTTGATTCAGATAGAAAACTCATGAGTACTGTAAATACTATCAATCAGCAATCTATTTTGATTACAAAAGGAGCACTTGATGTCCTTCTTCCTAAAATTATAAAAATTGAAACTTCACAAGGTATAGTTAATATTACAAAACAACAACGCCAAAAAATCGAAGCGGTAAATCGTGATTTTTCTATGAATGGGTTGAGAGTGCTAGCAGTTGCCTACAAAGAGGTAAAGGGAAATCAAGCAATCGATGCAAGAGCTGAAAAAGATTTAATCTTTGTTGGTTTAGTCGCGATGATGGATCCGCCAAGAAAAGAATCTAAAGGTGCGGTTGAAAAATGTATAAAAGCTGGTATCAAACCGGTGATGATTACAGGGGATCATAAAATTACAGCAACGGCTATTGCCAATCAAATCGGGATTTTAAATGATCCCTCTGAAGCGATTGAAGGGCATGAAATAGAAGGCCTCACAGATCAGCAGCTGCAAGAAAAGGTTAATGATTTTTCTGTTTATGCCCGAGTAACACCAGCTCAAAAAATTCGTATCGTTAAAGCGTGGCAGGAAAAAGGACATGTCGTCGCCATGACAGGAGATGGTGTTAATGATGGCCCTGCTTTAAAACAGTCTGATATTGGTGTGGCGATGGGCATCACTGGTACAGAGGTCGCAAAAGATGCCTCCTCTATGATACTAACAGATGATAATTTTTCAACGATTGTTAAGGCTATTGCAAACGGTAGGAGTATCTATACGAATATTAAAAACGCTATTTTGTTCTTATTATCTGGGAATGCAGGTGCTATTTTTGTTGTTTTATATGCAACAATATTAGGTTTACCAGTTCCTTTTGCGGCTGTGCATCTATTATTTATTAACTTACTAACGGATAGTTTACCAGCGATTGCAATCGGTCTAGAGCCGAATAATAAAAAAACAATGAAGGACAAGCCACGAAATATTCATACACCATTATTGAATAAAGCATTTACTACTCAAGTGGTACTAGAAGGATTATTGATTGCAATTTCTACAACGATTGCCTTTGAAATCGGATTGTCAACGGGAGATACTTTAACAGCGAGCACTATGGCATTTACAACATTATGCTTGTCACGATTAGTGCATGGCTTCAACTCTAGAGCTAAAGAATCAATCTTCGCCATTGGATTATTTTCGAATAAATATACTTGGCTTGCATTCTTAATCGGTTTTTTAAGCTTACACGCAGTACTGTTTATTCCAATGCTTACAAGTGTGTTTGAGGTTGCCACGTTAAGTACCGCACAATTAGGCTTTATTTACAGCTTGTCTGTGCTACCGTTCCTTGTGAATCAGTGGTACAAGCTGTTGTTCGTGAGAAGTCGATAATAATGAGTAAAAAACATTGAAGCTCTCGTTTTGTTGAAACGAGAGCTTCTTAACATTACATTGTAGTAGGGGCTAGTAGCCAGCCTTTGTCATTACTGAGTCGTACTAGCTTTGCGCCAAGTATGGCATACCTCATATGAAGTTCTCCATATTTTGCAGTATGCTTCTTCTTAACGGATATTTCTAAAGCTTGACTAACTGAAATAAGTGAAGAAGCTATATTCATCGATAAAATGGTGCTAATTTCTGTATCATTAATGGCTTTTTTTCCTCGGGTATTGCTCATTTTCAACTGTCTGTAGTCGATTGATGTAGTAGGGGCAAGCACCCCGTTTTCCTTTAATAACACTGTTAGCTGTTTATTTTCCTCTTTTAAACATTGCACAAAATCCACGATAATCGCCTTCAATTTTTTATCAACGGCGTGCTTAAAAAATGCATGATTTGAAGCTATATAGCCATTATTAACGCCGATCTGTGTCCATATCTTAAAAATTTCCCTATAGCGTAATGATGCTAGATTTCCATTTACCAATTCCATAGTTACACATCCTAACTCATGTTCTCGTTCATTTATTTGAGATTAGGATGTGCTAATGAATAAAATTCTAATCATTTTTTACAATAAAAGGGCTCTCCGTAACGCAGGGATGATTGCGTTTTCCTAGGGGTGTCCGATGAGTAGCTCTTAGTTGATAAAAACTGAAATTGTTCCGATAAAACAAGAAATTGTTCCGATAAAGCGAGAAATTATTCCGATAAATACTGAAATTGTTCCGATAAAATGAGATTTTGTTCCGATAAATCTTCAAAGTATTCATTTAGTGATTTAATCAAAATTATAATGCCATTTCGTTTCAGCTTATCTATTCATAATAAAGATGAGGAGCTGTTGATTTTTCACGGAGAGTGGCGACTCCTGCGGGATGAGCTTGCGCTGAAAGCCCCGCAGGAACGCAGTGACGAGGAGATTGAAGCCAAGCCCGCCGAAAGCGCTAACTCGGAGTGAAAATCAACCTTTGTTTATTGTTACACATTATTTTTAGATAAGCTGAAAGTGTTATTCTTTTAATTTCTTGCTTTTATAGCTATTAATAGTTGTTTTTAATGCAGCAAAGTTTCCAATAGCTGCGTAACCATAAAAAAAGCCCATAAATATTCCTGCAATAAGATTATGTCTATGGCTAATAAAAATAGAAATAATCAAGCCAATAGCAAGGGCGATCGCGGGAACATATTTAGGCTGAACATGCATGAACACCTTAATTAGCTGTGTAATAAGTAACACAGCTGGAACGGCTATTACAGCATCCCAAAAATTCGTATGGATCACTGGAAATAATTCCATTTTCTACACCTCTTTTAGTAATAACGAAGCTATGACTTAAAATATAGATTTTCCTTTTTATTTATTTTTATGCGATGAAAGGTGTAGAGCTTATGATGTCGAGTCATACACTCTTATGAACGATTACGATTCTCCGTTTTTTGACTATTGCTTAATAATACGAGCCATAAGGATTTGGGCCATAAGGATTCATATATGGATTCATATTTGGATATTGATATGGCGGATATGGGTTCATAAATTGTGAAGGTCTATACTTATTTTTATGTTTATGATGAGGGTCTTTTTGCTCCTTTTGATCTTTTTGCTTTTCAGAAGTTGCTTTTACACGGTTGCAGTCTTTAGGTGGACCAATATATGTTGACGGTGAAATAGGCGCGATTGTATTCTTCCACTGATCTTCATCTAAACAATACGTGTGGGCCATAACATTGGAAGGTGTAAATTTCAATAGATCTGAACCTAAAATAACTTCAGGTGTTGGAGCATCAAAAATAGCTAGTAAATGCGTGTCATTCTCAGTAGCTATTTCATAATGCCACCATCCTTGCGGTATATTGGCGACTTGGCCAGGCTGGACAGGGTAGTTTTGAAGCTCTTTTGTAAAGGGATTAAATATAGAAATAATGGCAGCACCCGAAATACAATAAACAAGTTCTGTTGCATTTTGATGATAGTGAGGCTCTATCACTTTATTCTTACTTAGAAAAATATCAAGCAAGGATATATTTTCTAACGTATTTAATTGTTCTACACCTAGAATATTTATAAAATTCCGATCATCTCTTTTAAAAAGAGTGCTGTCATTTACATCAAAAGTGAACTGGGTTGATGACGAAGTATAGTCAATATTCGAGCTAATAATTACATCCTTTCTAATTAATTTTTAATACATGTCTTAAGCACAGAATATGTACAAAGCTATTATAGGCTTACACGAACGCCCATTGTCTTCATTTAACAAATGTTTTCTGTGCGAAAGCGAAGCGACAGCAACAAATGTTTTCTGTGCGAAAGCGAAGCGACAGCAACATGGGCTGTAGGGAGGCAGAAAAGTGAGTTTAAGCCTGTCTTCGGACGTTTTTTTATTAGCAATATTCCTAATGTGAAAAAGAGTGCTAGGTTCTCATTGAATTCAGATTTGCTTTAGAACCTGCACTTAAAATTGTGTAATGAGGCCGAGAAAAATTAAAAGAGCCAGCATCGGAGAAGACTTTATTAAACTTTTATTGAATTTTAAATGGGTTAGACACAGTATCCGTATATTTATGCCCTAAAAATGGATTTTCTTCAACAGACTATCGTGATAGTCTTGACAATTACGGACTACCATAGTAGTATCAATGTGTGGCAAACTATTGCAATAGTCCACTAAAGAAAAGGAGCATGCGCGTATGCAAGTTAAATTGTTTGATTCGGAATTACAAGTCATGAATATTTTATGGGAAGAAGGCGATTTGACAGCTAAACAGCTCTCACAAATGTTAAACGAACGAATAGGTTGGAATAAAAATACCACCTATACCGTCATAAAAAAATGTATAAAAAAAGAGGCCATTGAAAGAATTGAACCTAACTTTATCTGTCATCCAATCATCAGAAAAGAACAGATACAAGAACAAGAAACGACGGAATTAATTGATAAAATATTTAATGGTTCTAAATCTTTACTATTCGCATCCTTACTAGACAAGAAAAAAATGTCCGCGAGTGAGATCGAAAAATTAAAGCAAATTGTTAAAGATCTTGAGTGAGGAATTATGATATGAGTATTTTCAACATGAGTGTAGACGCATCTCTCCTCCTCCTCATTGTGTTATTGATGAGAATGTTAGTAAGAAATAAAGTGCCAAAGCAAACATTTTTAATTCTTTGGGGAATCGTTGCATTTAAACTACTCATCCCCTACTCTTTTTATTCAAAGTTGAGCATACAGCCTATGCTGAAAAACTTATTTGTTACGCTCACTCACTCAAATGATTCGGAAAGTATGCACAATACAATTGCAATCGCACATACATCAAACACGTTCTATGATCAGCTTTTGCTTGTGATGACAAACGATTTCGTTCAGTACCTTTGGGCATGTGGGGGTATCGGGGTTTTGCTATTCTTTATAGTGGCTTATATTAGATTTTATAAAGAATTTCAAACAGCCATCCCAGTGAAGAATAACGAGTATCTCGTTCAATGGCTAAACGATCATAAGTTAAAAAGAACGATTCAAATTGCCGTATCAGATAGAATTAAAACCCCGTTAACATATGGAATCTTTAAACCAGTCATCTTATTGCCGAAATCAACAAATTGGGAAGACGCTGCAAGTATTGAGTTTATTCTCACGCATGAATTAATTCATATTAAACGCTTTGACGTTTTATGGAAAGTAATTTTAACGATTATGGTAGCTTTGCATTGGTTTAATCCATTAGTTTGGTTTATGTATTTTTTAGTAAACAGAGACATTGAATTGTCTTGCGACGAAAGGGTTATTAGACAGTTTGGAGATAAGGCAAAGTCAGCATATGCACTATCTCTCATCAATATGGCAGATGAAACCTATACGGTTACGCCGCTTTGTAATCATTTTAGTAAAAACGGGATTGAAGAAAGGATAGTGTCCATTATGACCTTAAAGAAAAAGTCAGTTGTAGGAACAGCATTAGCATGTACATTAGTCATTGGAGGGATGACTGTCTTTGCGGCAACTGGCCAAGAGCCACCAACGTTGAAAGAAGGCAAAGAACGAAATGCAGTTATTGTTACTGATGCATCAAATAGTACGACGGAGCCACAGGTAATCGCAACAAATAAAGGCAAAGAACGAAATGCAGTTATTGTTACTGATGCATCAAATAGTACGACGGAACCGCAGGTAATCGCAACAAATAAAGGTAAAGAACAAAATGTAGTTATTGTTACTGATGCGTCAAATAGTACGACGGAACCACAGGTAATCGCAACAAATAAAGGCAAAGAACGAAATGCAGTTATTGTTACTGATGCATCAAATAGTACGACGGAACCGCAGGTAATCGCAACAAATAAAGGCGAAAAATGAAATGTAATTATTGTTACTGATGCGTCAAATAGTATGACGGAACCACGTTTAATCGCAACAAATGAAGAATAAATAAGTTGCTCCAAAGACTAGTCCTGAAATCCGGGACTAGTTTTTCATTTACTCCATCATTTTTCATAATAAAACTCAAATGCCTTCCACTTTGTTGGTCTTGCCAATAGCGGCATAATTGATTACCTGTCTTAAGCGCAGAATATGTACAAAGCTATTATAGGCTTACACGAACGCCCACTTGATTGATCCTCTAAAAACCTCCTTAAAAATTAGCTAAAATTACCTCTTCTAATAAAGAACGTATGTGCGTATAATGAAAAACAAACGTTTGTTCTGTTTTGAAGAACAGCTCTGTTGTGCTCACTGCATGTAACAGAGCTAGTGAAAAGGAGCAACTAGGATGAAAGAACAGTTAATAAAAGTAATGCAACGTCAACAAGTTGTTAGCATGATGTATGTAGCTAAGTCTGGTGTTATTACGAAAAGGCGTGTGAAAATCATAAAGATTGTTGGTGATTCCTTTACAGCATTTTGCTTTACGAGACAGGCAAAGCGTACGTTTATTATTAACAATGTTCTAGCAATATTACCTGTTACCCATCGGAAGCGTGAGGTGATATGAATTACGACAATCTGCCGCATAAGGACATTTTTTGTATTGACATGAAATGCTTTTACGCAAGCTGTATTGCAGTGCTAGAGGGATTAGATGTGTTGGAAGATTCCAGTAGCAACTTTGAGCAGCCCGTAGCCTCGCCGATGTAATGGGATACCCAATCTTGAGAACTGTTCAAAACAGAAATGGACTGCGAACGCATAGTTACTCAGGAATCCCACTGACATTAGTCAGCTTGTCCCTTTAGGGGTGGGAGTCTCAAAATATCGGCTAAATCATCATTCAGTAAACCTGAATTAGATAATAATGCATATAGCATTTGTCATTTGTGTATTTGCATTTGTTGCAAACCTTGCTAGACTATAGTTAATAATGAGAATCATTATTAACTATAGTCTTCATGTACAATGTTTGGATAGGGAGCAGGTGCACTATCATGATAGATTTGGATAAATTAGCCGAGATATTTGCTAGAGGTTTCTATGATATAGAAGGTGTTCACCGTTTAGTCATCCAGCCGAAAAGTATACTAAGTGAATTTAAGGCTGTCCGGCATGGATTTCTTTTTGTAATTCGTGGAGAGGCTAGAATGAGTGTGAATGGAACTGTCTATGAATTACATCCAGGCGCAGTAATTCATGTGGCCCCAGGTATGCAACTGGACGCGCAAGTTTTAAGTCAATCAGAGTACGAGTACTATTTACTGTTTTATAGATTTGACAAGTTAGATGAAGTAAATGGCGGTCATGAATGCGACTCTCATTTCAAATTGGAAGCGGGAGCAAATCCGAGAGTGCTAGAATTACTGATCATGCTTCATCAGAATGCCAATACACTTAGAGGCATTGGAAAGCTTCGTGTTAAGGAGTTATTTTTAAGTGTCATGCATCAAGTTTTGGTGGGGTGTAAGCATCGAGAGAGTGGCAGTTCACCAAGTGAAAGGGTGATAGAGGAGGCTATTGCATACATACACCGGTATTATATGAATCCGTTGACACTCGACGAATTGGCGGAGCTGCATGCAATGAGTCCCAAGCGTTTTTCCTACTTCTTTCACAAACATACTGGATTTCGTCCAATCGACTATCTTATCAATTATCGTATGGAAAGAGCGAGTGACTTACTTAAAGTAAGCAATTTTCCCATTCACAATATTGCTATTAGTGTCGGTTATGCCAACCCGCTATATTTCAGTAGAGTGTTTAAAAAGAAATTTGGTGTGTCTCCCTCGGCATACATACATAATTTAGATAATCATATAAATTGAGTTACTGATTGATAAATTACGCCTGCAACTGGTGATGAACCGGGAGTGCAGGCTTTTTCTCTTTTGTCTCATTCTTTACTTCCAGCTCTATGTTACATGTCGGCTAAATCATCATTCAGCAAATCTAGATTAGATAATAATGCATGTAGTATTTGTGATTTGTGTATTTGCATTTGTTGCAGACCTTGCTACACTGTAATCGATAATGAGAATCATTATTAACTAATAGCCTTCTAGAGGTAACATCTGATCAGAGTATTTCATGGGCGTAAAACTATTATTTCTATATAGGAAGGATTGGTAATATTGACTGTAAATAGACAATTATGTATTGGATTAGTCTTATCTGCTTGGTTGAAAGGAGGCGACTGGCGGCGCCCAGAGAGCGGTGTAGAAAAAATGGGTTCAATTGACCCTTACATTGATTTGGCAAAGATGGCGGAGAGGTCAAAGCTCGATTTTCTTTTCAGGGCGGATTATCTTTTTGTTAGTCCACAGATGCTTGGCGATTCCGCTAATTTCGGTAGTCCTGACCCTACTATGATTTTTGCAGCGATTGCTCGTGAAACAGAGCGGATCGGGTTAGTTACGACTATTTCTACAACTTTTAATCCACCATATGTTGTTGCTAGACAGCTTCAGTCTTTGCATTGGCTAAGCAATGGACGTGCTGGCTGGAATATTGTCACTTCTATTGAGGGCGCTGAAAATTTCGGTGAGTCACCTATGCCTTCATCACAAGAAAGATATGCGAAAGCAATTGAATTTACTGAGGTCGTACGCAAACTTTGGGGAAGTTTTCCGAATGAAGCCATCGTTATTGACCGTGAGTCAGGTATGTTTTCTGATTTGGGTAAGATTTCTCCAATTAATCATTCAGGTGAGTTTTTTAGTGTTAAGGGACCACTTACTTTGCCTGCCCATAAATCTGGACCAATTCCTTTATTTCAAGCAGGTGCGTCGGATACAGGACGAAATTTTGCCTCTTCAATAGCAGATGCTATTTTTGCAGCGATGCCAGACCTTGAATCGGGAGTGGAATTGCGAAATGATCTGAGAAGAAGAGCTATCGAGCATGGGCGAGATCCGGACGCCATTAAAGTTTTGCCAGGTTTATATTTTTTCTTGGCCGAAACTCGCGAGGAAGCCCATGAATTACATAAGGCCGCACACGCACATTTGACTATTGAGCGCAGACATGCATCGCTTAATTCAGTACTGGGTCTTGATTTGAGTAGCTTTGCTTTGGATCGTCGAGTAACTTCGGATATGTTACCTGATCCGAATCAGCCAGTTCGTAGCCGAACACATGCTGAGCTGTTGCGCCGGTATATTACAAATCATCAGCCTACAGTGGAAGAGGTATTAGCAAGGCCAGAGGTTGTCGGGTCTGCTCACTGGGTTTCCGTTGGAACGGTTGAAGATGTATTGAACGATATAATTGAGCGATTTGAGGCTGGAGCTATCGACGGATTTATAGCTATTCCAGGCGGTTCAGAAAAATCTTTGAAAATATTTTTTGAAAAGCTGATGCCGCAATTGGTTGAAAGAGGTTTGTTTAGAAGTGAATATACAGGTGTCACTTTGCGTGAGCATTTAGGGATTAATAATACTAATCATTATGATAGGGATACTGTTTTGAAAGGGGTTCAGGTGAAGAATGAATAAAAAGTTTATACTAGTTGGTTTGATAGCATTATTCATGATTGTTTTGGCTGCATGTGGAGGAGGAGACAAACAGAGTAAATCAAGCTCAACCTCCGGCAGCAACGGAGATTCAGTGCAATCTCAAGTGGACAATACAGAAACAAGCGAAACAAGAACGATTGAGTATCTCGGTGAAAAGTATACCGTTCCACAAAAAGCAGAAAAAATTGTGATTACTGGGGCTATGGAAGCGATGGAAGATGCGGTAATGCTTGACGTTCATCCAGTTGGGGCAATATCGGTAGGCGGAAAGTTTCCAGAAATATTTGCTTCGGTAACGGGCAAGGCGGAATCAATTGGTGAAAAAAGACAACCTAACTTTGAGAAGATATTGCAATTGGAGCCAGATGTTATTTTAGGTTCAACCAAGTTCCAAAAAGGAGTAGTGGAAAAATTGCAAAAAATTGCTCCCACTATTTTGGTGTCGCACGTTTCTACAAACTGGGAAGACAATTTGAAATTAATGGCTGAATTAACTGGAAAGCAAGATGAGGCAGAAAAAATTCTATCCCAATATAAAACAGATACACAAGCAGTAAAAGCATCATTAAAAGAAAAGCTTCAAGGTAAAAAAGTAGCCGCTGTTCGTATTCGCGGAGGGCAAACTTACATTTTCGCGAAAAATGTAGACTTTAACCCCTTTTTATACAATGACATTGGTTTAGAAATGCCAGATCAGATAGGCATGGCTAAATTGCAAGATGCAATCTCTGCCGAGCAATTGGCAGAAATGAACCCAGACTATTTGTTTGTGCAATTCGCTACGAATGATAACAAAGATGCGAAAAATGCATTCGAAGACTTGAAGAAGAATCCAATTATCCAAAATATTAATGCCTTTAAAAACGATCACGTATATGTCAATGTGGTTGATCCGCTTATGGAAGGAGGTCCTGTTTATAGTCGAATCAAGTTTTTAGAAAGTGTGCAAAAGCATCTGAACAAGTAACGGAATGGGGCAGGAAGGAATGAAATCGTTATTAAGCCATAAGTTTGTTCTAATTGTCGTTTTATGCATTCTGTTCAGTGTAGCAATAATCGTATCTCTTTTCTATGGTTCGAAATCAATGAGTTATGAGATGATATGATAGGCGTTTTTTCATTTTGATTCAGAGAACATGGGCCATTTAATCATTCAAACTTCGCGCCTTCTTAAGTCCCGAAAAATTTACAATACCATTTGTATTAGAAAGAATTAGAGCTATAGGAATCCTTTGAGAAACTTCCACGATATAGGGGAATTACAGGACTTTAAATCAGCTTCAGATCAATTAAAAAGACCAATCTAAAAAGTGTTTTTCTTCTTGAAGAATAAGGTTATGAATTGAAATTATATTTAGTAAACATATAATTAATGTAACTAAGTTAGGGAATGTCAAAAATAGACCTATAAACATTAAATTGAATCCAACGAAGGCGAGATTTCGACTATATTTGTATAAACCATTGGTGATAAGCGAAGTTTTTGTTTCTTTATCTATACCAACTCTCCAAGAGGTTTTCATTGTTATCATTGATAATATAAAGAATAGTAAACCAATGGTAATGAACAATAATCCGAAATAATGGATAATATTGTCGGTGAATAGATTTGGTAAAATATTATCAATCCAATTATCAAATATTGACTCTAAAAGCCATACGATTCCCCATATGAAAGTTGAAATTTTAACAAACATTTCTGAGGAATCAACGGATCTCCCTTTATTTCCTTTCCCTAACACATTCGCTTTTACCCATGATTTCTTCTTTAAAATAGCTAGCTTTAATGAATAGGAAGATATAAACAATGCAAACAGAATGAATGAAATAACATTTAAAAGTTCCATTTTATCTCTTCTTTCTATAATGAGTTAAATGCTTTTACAAAGAAAATTAACTATTAATCATAAAATAGATGGACTTTCATATCAAAGTCCATCTATTGATAGGTGAGTTTAATTACTCTTTAACACGCATTAAACGTAATCCATTTAAAGCTACTAACAGTGTTGCCCCCATATCAGACATTATAGCGATCCATAAAGTTAACCAACCTGGGATTACTAATAATAAGGCGATAAGTTTAATCGCTATTGCAAAGATAATGTTGGCTTTAATAGTATTTAATGATTTTCGACTTAATTTGATAGTGAATGGTAATTTGCGTAAATCATCTGCCATTAAAGCAACATCTGCTGTTTCTAATGCAGTATCTGTGCCAGCGCCACCCATAGCGATACCTACAGTAGAAGCTGCTAAAGCAGGAGCATCGTTAACACCATCACCGACCATTGCGACTTTACCATAGTCTTTTCGAAGTTGTTTGATATAGGAAAGTTTATCTTCAGGCATTAATTCAGCTTGAATTTCAGAAACCCCTACATGACGACCGATTGCATTCGCCGTCCCTTTATTATCACCAGTTAACATGATTGTTTTCTTAACACCCATGTTATGCAATTTTCCAATAATTTCTTGGCTAGATTCACGTACCTCATCAGCTACAGCAATGACTGCTAATATTTCTTTTTCTGTTCCTAAAATCATGGCAGTTTTGCCTTCATTTTGTAGCTTTATAATTTTTTCTCCTAGGCTTTCAGGAATAACTACATTTAACTCTTGGAACAATTTAGGGCTACCAATGTAATATAGTGTGCCATCTACTTCACCTTTAATTCCCTTACCAGTAATAGCGGAGAAAGCATCAACATTGATATCTTGGAATGAAACATTTTCTTCTTCAGCTCTTTTAATAATCGCAGACGCTAAAGGGTGTTGTGAGCGATATTCTAAAGCTGTAATAATCGCTAGAATTTCTTTTGAATCTTTTTGTTTGCTCATCACATCAAAGTTTGTAACGACTGGAACACCTTTTGTAAGTGTACCTGTTTTATCAAAAGCAATGGCTTTAAGCGAACCCATCTCCTCTAAGTATATGCCACCTTTTATTAACACACCTTTTTTAGCAGCATTACCTATGGCAGAAACAATTGAAATTGGTGTGGAAATAACAAGCGCACATGGACAACCAACTACAAGAACGGATAAACCTTGATAAATCCAAGTTTCCCAACTACCATCAAAAAAGAGTGGGGGAACAATTACTACAAGCCCTGCAATGACCATAATAATTGGTGTATAGTATGTAGCGAATTTATCAACAAATGCTTGTGAAGGAGCACGTTCGCCTTGAGCTTCTTCAACTAGATGTATAATTTTTGAAATTGTTGTATCTTCAACGTATTTAGTGATTTTAACTTCTAATAAACCTTCTTCATTTAGTGTACCGGCGAATACCTCATCATTTACTGTTTTTGATACTGGTACTGATTCACCTGTAATAGCTGCTTGGTTGACCGCCGAAAGGCCGCTAACAACGACACCATCCATGGCAATTTTTTGTCCAGGTTTAACAATCATAATATCGCCAATCTCAATATCATCTACGTTCACAATGATTTCTTGCCCATTGCGACGAATTAGCGCTTCTTTTGGTGCTATATCCATTAATGAACGAATTGATTGACGTGCTTTATCCATTGAGTAGCGCTCTAAGGCTTCACTAATAGCGAATAGGATAACAACAATTGATGCCTCTGCCCATTCCCCAATAACTGCAGCACCAATGACAGCAACCGTCATTAATGTTTTCATATCAAAATCAAAGCGAGTTAAATTTTTAAAACCTATTTTGAATAAATTGAAACCACCAATAACAATGGAAGCTACAAATAATAGGGAAGTAATAAGGTTTTCTTCACCATTTACGTTTTGTGATAGATAACCGAATACGATGAATAGGGTTGCATATAAAAGAGTGCTGTGTTTTTTATAAAATGGCACTTTTTTTTCAACTGGCTCATCACTTTTGTTAGAAGTTGGTGCTTTTGACTTATATGAAGGTGTATCAATTGAGACCTTTAAATTTTCAAATGCACCAGCTTTTTCAAGTTCTGCAATAGTCGTTTCACCCGTTACGGAAATTTTAGAAGCACCAAAGTTTACTTTTGCACCTTGTACTCCAGGAAGCTCTTTTACATTACGTTCAAATTTACCCGCACAGTTCGCACAAGAGAAGCCTTCAACTCTATAAGTTGTATCTGTTTGGGATGGCACAACACGTTTGGGTTTTTCTGGCGATACTTTTAAGTTTTCGAAAGCTCCTGCTTTTTCTAACTCTTCCGCGGTTGCATTGCCTGTAACTGATATTTTAGATGCCCCAAAGTTCACCTTTGCATCTTGAACACCAGGTAATTCTTTTACATTACGTTCAAATTTACTTGCACAGTTAGCACAAGAGAAACCGTTCACGCGGAATACCTGTTTTTCCTCAGTCATTACTTTCACCTTCTTTATGATCTTCAAATGCAACACTGATTAAATTCTTAAAATACGTGTCATGAATAGAGTAATAAACCAATTTACCTTCCTTACGATATTCAGCTAAACCTAAATTTCGTAGTAAACGTAAATGATGTGACGCAGTTGCTGTTGTTGATCCAATGATATTAGCAATATCACAAACGCATAATTCTTCCTCTAGTGTAAGAGCATAGGCAATTTTTACACGTGTATCATCAGAAAGAGCTTTAAAAACTTTTGCAACATCCATTGGTTTTTTCTCTTTTAACTTGTCTTGGATATGGTTTACTTTATCCTGATGAATACACGTAATTTCACAAATCTCTTTCATGTATTTCCCTCCAATTTATATTCAAACGTTCAAATAATCATTTGATTGTTTTTTATAATATAATCTAACGCTCAAATAGTCAAACAGTTATTTGAATGTTTTACTTATTATTTGCAATTTATTATTTTTGAATAGAAAAATTTTATGTAGATGCCTAACAGCAGACAAATATTTTTTTACAGCTGTCTTGTTGACAGGATAAGTCCAATTTGAGTACCTGGTCTTTTTTTATTTCCAAAAATTTAACCTTGCCAAGATGCAAACGTTTGTTCTAATATGTATACAAACAAACGTTCTTACGTATGATAGGTAAAGGGGAAAATCATTGTGCTAATAATAAATAACAATAATACACAACTAGTATTTGGTGTAGGAGACCAAATTGGATATAAAAGGTTTAAAAGTCCAAATGCCATTCAGTTTGTGGAAGTTGTTCCGTTATCAGTAGGCACATCGATAGAAATTGAACGTCTAGATATAGTGATTAGCCAATTTAAAAAATTACGAGAGGTAATGGGAGGAAGTTACGATGAGAGAACAACTGATTAAAGCTATGCAGCGCAGACAATTAGTGAACATGATGTATGTAGCAAAAGATGGTTCCGTAACAAAAAGGCGTGTAAAAGTCATTAAAATTGTTGGTGATTCATTTCAAGCATTTTGTTTTACAAGACATGCAAAACGTACTTTTTTGATCAGTAATGTTCTAGCCGTTATTCCTTTTGTGAGTAAGGAGCGTGAAGTTGTATGAATTATGAGGGTATGCCCAATAGACCTATTATGTGTATCGATATGAAATGCTTTTACGCCAGTATCGTAGCGATGTTACATGGGCTAGATGTTTTAAAAACTCCAGTTGCAGTAGTAGCAAATTTTGATCAACCAGGTAGCGTAGTACTTGCTGCATCCCCCTTAATGAAAGAGAAATTTAGTATCAAAACTGGTAGTCGTCGTTATGTTCATGAATTTTTCGGAGATAAATTAGAATAATTTTGTTTATCAATACTTATCTTAATTTTCCTCTAGAAGATAAAATAATTTGCGGGAAATTAACTTAAAGGGGACAGAGTGTGCCTAAAATCTTGACATAGATCCAGTTTCACTCAATTTAAGTAATGTAGATATATTTGGATGCGTGAATTTTTTACTCAACTCTGTATGGACACGAAGTAAAAATATCTAAGGTAAATTTAGAACAGCAATTGAAAAGCTCGAGTCAAATTAGTTTGGCTTGAGCTTTTTAATTGCTTCTTTAATTTTTTTAGCTACTACTTCTAATCGCGTTTTAGTGGTGGGCAAACGTCATCTTAACGGAGCTTAACATTAGAAATTTGGACTTCGTTTCCACTTATGTACGTGAGCATTCGTATCGATATGCTAGCTTTGATGAAAAATATCAAATCCTGAAATACACGATGTAGCTTTATAAAAAAGTTTGATCATTTATAATAAAGATTGATAATTTGTAATAAAGTTTGATTAAAAACATCTCACCTCTATAGATTTTTAGAAGTGAGATTTATTTATTGGAAATTTAGGTGATAATATCACTTTGGAGATTGTGAAGAAATGTACTTAAACTAACGGTGCAGGTTAGTGCAATAAAGAGATGATGTTCATGGTAATATCAAGGGAATAATTGATTCTTTGGTTGGGGGGATTTTCGTGTCAAATGAGATTATTGAAAAAGTGAAAAGAGGACTTAAGGGAATCGAAATCGGCTATTTTGATACAGGTCAAAGCTTTGAAAAAGAAGCGTATTACAATTATTTTGGTGTTTCAGATAAGGAAACACGTCGCTATGCGATTGCTGTATTTACAGTGTATTTAGGAAATTGGTATAGCCTTTGTAGTTTTCCGTTTTTAGATGCAGAATCTGATTTGGAAGAGTTTATTAAGGCATTCATAGAGCATCACCCGCAAATTGAAAGTGATTTCCCTAGTATGTATGAATATATCATTTCATTTTTAATTCGGATTGAAGAAGAAAATAGTGGAAAATATGCTTATTCAACTTTTGATATTGACAAGGAACTACACGAGCGATTGAAAAGGGAAGTGTTAATTCCTAAACGAGAATACTTAAATAAGCATACATCAATAAAATACTTTTTAAGGGAAATTAGAGTTAATCCTTTTTTTAAATCTGATTACTTTGAAGAATAGCATTATCAGAGTGATTTTAAAGAAAGCAAATCTTTAACTAAACCAGCTAATAGATTGTCAATAAAAATCTTTTAAATTAATAAACACTTCATGCTATACTAAAAAGCGCAACCCAAATAACCCTCCGAATTCAATTTGGAAGGTTTTTGTTGTATTTGAAAATGCTGTTACTACATAGTAATGCTGTTACTACATAGTTTCTT